>CAMNBY010000213.1 GCA_946533615.1 uncultured Clostridia bacterium | reverse complement strand
CTTGAAGCTGCCGGTGTCTTCTTTTGTTTTCGGGGCTTTCGGCTGTTCTTCTCGCGGCAGACATTTTTCCAGCCTGTCACGCATCGCAAGCAGCTGAGCAAAGTCCAGGCTCTCGGTCAGAGCCTTCACGGTCTCCACCGCCATCATCGGCTTGGTCAGAAAGCTCAGTGAGATTATCTCCCGCCTCAGCATATCGCAGATCTCCTCGTTGATGCGCTGCTGTTCCGCAAGCTTTCTCTCAAGCTCGCGGCTGCCGCCCTCTTCCTCGGCGTAGCGCTTGGTGACACCTGCTTCGGGCTGAGCGGGAACAGCCACGAACGACCACTCGTAAGCGTCGGTTATCCCGTCAAGCACGTCGCAGCAGCGCGTGCCGTCGTATGACCTGCCCTTGATGTGTCCGCACGGGTCAAAGCGCCTGTCCCTGCCGCAGACCGAGCAGCACTTCTCCGCCGCCGCGCAGGACACCGAGACCTCCTTCTTTATCCCGCCCTCGATCTCTCTGATAAGGTCGCTGTTGCTCTCGGTGCGCATCATGTAGGCCTTCGCAAGCAGCTGCTTGTAGGCTGCGCCGAAGCTTGTGAGCCGCTCGGGATCGGTCACTACCTCGCAGTCGAAGATGCGGGCGGTCTGGTTCTCGGTCTTGGGGTCGTGGTCAAAGATGCCTGTTTTCCCGACAAACAGCTCCGCCAGCCGCTCGAGCGCCCTGTCCGAGAAGCGCTCGCCGTCGCGGTCGGTCTCGTTGTCGCAAAGCACCACGGGAAAGGTGTAGACCTCGTCCTTTGTGACGGCTCTGCGCGTGAAGCGGTTCAGCTTTGCCAGCAGCTCGTCGGTCAGTACAAAATCATTTTCCATTCTTGTCTTCCTTTCTTTGTTCTGTTTCGATCACGGCTGCCTGTGCGTTCATCAGCCGTGCTCTTGCCAGCGCTTCCTCGTCCTGAAGATTGATGTTGCACCACTCGACGCGGCACTCGTCGTCAAAGCCCTGTAGCCTGAGGGCTGCGCGGCCTATCTTTCTCAGAACGGGAGTCAGCAGGCGGCGGTAATATTCCAGCTCGCTGGTAAGAATGTCTGCCTGCTGGGAACTCATGCGCTCGGTGCTCTGCCAGTTGAGCCCGAGTATGAAGGGCGGTATCCCAAGCTTGGCGATTATCTGTTCCAGCAGCTGGCGGACAGGCACCTCGGTGTCGATCATCTTGTTGTCGGCGCCGATGACCTTTATCTCCACGTCGCCGACCGCCACAAAGTCCTTGACCCGGCCGACAGCCGCGCTGTTCATGCCATCAGACCAGGCCTTTGCGATCTCGGCGGCGCGTTCCTTTGCGAAGGCTCTGTCGGCGTCGGTCTCGGGCTTGTAGGTGACAGCGTAGCGGACGTTCCCGACCCTGTCAAAGTTCTCGCCGACGCACTGATATATCTTCATCAGAATGTCCGCGAGGGCAGGCACTCCGCGCAGCATCGAAACGCCCTCGGGGTGCTTGACAGAGGGGTTCAGCGTGGTGTAAAAGCTGATCTCGGGCGGCGGTGTTCTCAGCTTTTCACCCGTTGCTGCCGAACGGAACTCGGGCGCCAGCAGATCCCTGCCCTTAGTCACCGTGGTCTGTGTGGGGTCGGCGACGAGAATTCCCTTTATCTGCCTTCTGCTGCTGTCGATGCTCAGCCCGCCGAAGGCTCTGCCGTAGGTCAGCAGGCTGTCAAGATAAAGATCGGCGAAGGTGTTGACCGAGCTTCCCGAGATGCCCACGGTCACGCTCTCGCTGAACTCGTCCAGCAGCCTCTGCGCCTGCGGTCTGTCGGCTGTGAGCCTGAAATCGTTGGTCAGCCTGATTATCTTGCCGAAGCACGCGTCTATGATCGGCACCTTGGCCCGAAGCTCATCATAGAAGCCGCCCTCTATCCCGACGCACTCGCCCGCAAGTCGGAACGGCACTCTTTCCGCTGCCGCGCTGACCCTTTCGGCAGCAGCTTTTCTCCTGAATCTTTTCATTTCTTCTCTCCTTTTTTTAATTCACCCACCAAGGCCTCACCTCTGCGCACACGAGGGATCTCAGCGCCGCCCTCTAAGGGCGGTGGGTGCCTTTGTGAATGAGGCGGCGTCCTTGCCGTTAGGGGGACTTGTGCGCGGCTGCTCTTACCTTCTTTGCAATGTCATTACGGCGAAGGCGCTTTCTTCGCATGAGATGAACCTCGATACAAAGTACCGCACGTCGTCCATCGCATGATCGTTCTCCTTTACGGGCGCATCTGTGCCCGTCCCGCTCTCCCAGCGGTAAAGCCCGAATTCCCTGATGCAGTCCCTGCACTTCGCGCCTATCCTGATCTTTCCGTTCGTCAGAGCGTCGCTTACCCGCCTGATACCCGACAGCACATCGTTCTTCGCAGGCACTACGCGAAACTTGCCGTGCCGCCTTATGCACTCGATGAACGACGCCGCCGACGGGTCGCAGATCACAAGACTTATCTCTCTGCCCGCGCACAGGGCTTCAAGCCCGCGATAGTGCTCCTCGTCCGTCCGCGCTTGTCCCTCGCGGCGGGAGTCGTAATAATATTCCGCCATTCTGTACCAGACACCCCCGCTCAAGCCCCACAGCCCGAAGCTTGACGGGTTCACCGTCCCGTAATCGCAGCTGACAGCGTGCTTCTCCCAGACCTCGGGCAGCACCGAGGTGACGTGCAGGCGCTCGTCGAACATCGAGTACACCAGCCCCTGAGTGTCCGTCCACCGCCCAAGGACGAACCGCTCGTAGAAAGCGCCCGAGTAAAGCTTCTTGTACCTCTCGATGACCTTCGCCGACAGCGCGGGGTTGTCCTCGAGCGAAAAGTGCAGACACAGCAGGTTTTTCTCCTTTGCCTTGTCTATCCACTCGGTCTTGAACCAGTGGCGGCTGTGCTCGGGATTGCAGTTGAACCAGAGCCGCGAGCCCGTCACCGAGCATCTTGCCACCGCCTGCTCAACGAAGCTCCTCGGCATCAGCGCGACCTCGTCCAGCAGCACTCCCGAAAGCGTTATGCCCTGTATCAGCGCCGCAGAGCTCTCGTCGCGGCCGCCGAAAAGATAGAACCTGTTCTTCGACCCGCCAAGGCTCAGCTCGATGTAGTTTTTCGAGGCGTACTCCTTCACCGAGAAGCCCCAATCCCTTGCCCGCCTGACAAGCGGCGTCACAAGATTTCGCCTGACCGAGGTGACGGTCTTTCCGCAAAGCGCGAAGTCGCTGTCCCGAAAGGTCGTACACGCCCAGACCGCAAAGGACATGGACATGGCAAAGGTCTTGCCCGAGCGGACAGCGCCGTCGCAGATCAGCCCGTCACGCCCCGAGGTCTCGCGGTCACGCCACCAGGAAAAGACCTGCCTCTGCTTCGGGGAAAGCACGGCCGTCGGCTTAGCATTCTCCATCGCTTTCGGCCTCCCCGGGCGTTTCGGCTCTGCCGTAGATCTCCTCGACGAGGCTGCGGGCGCGTTTGTCCTGCTGCTGCCTGTCGTTCAGCTCGGCGAGAGCCTCGAGCGCCTTCTGCCTGTCGAAGAACTTGATCTCGACGCCCCCGCCCTTGACCTTCTTGATCTCGCTGACATTATACAGATCAGCTCCCGCAAGCATCTCGGGAGTCACCTCTTCGCAGAAGGCCAGCGCCACAGCGTCATTGGCTCTGCCGTAGGCCAGCCGTTCAAGCCCCGCTCTCACCTCTGCCTCGTCTGAGAAGAGCGCAGCCCGCGCCCTCCTGACCTGCCTTCTGACAGTGCTTTTCAGCAGCAGCTTCAGTCCGTCCAGCTTCGCCCTGACGGGAGCGATCCCCGCGCTTATGGCTGCTTCCTCTGCGTTCACTCCTCTTGCGTAAGCCGCCGCAAAATCCTTAGTGTCGATCTGTCTCATATTTTCTCCTTTCTTAATTCCCCTTTTTTAATTCCCCCACCTTTTTTGATTCACCCACCAATGCCTCACTTCTGCGCTTGGCAGAGGTCTCAGCGCCGCCCTCTAAGGGCGGTGGGTGCCTTTGTGAATGAGGCGGCGTCCTTGCCGTTAGGAGGGCCTTGTTGCGGGTGGTTCTATTATGGCTTTGTGCTGTGCTGAATTGATAGCCCCAAATGGATAGTTGATAATTTGAAGGTGCCGCCATCGGCGGGTTTTCCGCAAAGCCGACACTCACGGCAGCTGTCAACCCAATTGTGCATTGTGAATTGTGAATTGTGCATTGAAACAGCTATCAACTGTCAATTATCAATTTCTCCCGTCCTGCACGACCCTTGCGAGGGCGTTATCCTCCCCCACAAATCCATCTGACCCCCACCATATCGCGAGGGAGCCCCGGCACATCACACAGTTGTGAGGCGGCTTCGCCGCCGTTCTCGCGACTTGCGCACCCGCGCCCGGGACGGCTTGCCGCCGTTCACGCGACTTGCGTGGTACACGCCGTGTACCCCCCTTCACTAACAGGCAAAAAGGGGCGATTTGTTGCACGTTTGTGTGCAACAAATCGCCGTTTGTGAATTGATAAAATATTAAAACAGTTGTTTGCACAATTTTTTTGCCCTCGTTTTGTGCATTTTAACGGAGGATTTGACCCTTTTCGGAGATGCGGCATAAAATAAAAAAAGAGCCGCCCGCGCCGTTTTTCATCGTATAAAAAAACGGCAGAGCGACAATAATAAAAACGTAACAGCCGAGGCAAAGGCTCGGAAATTTTTACATCAAAAAGGAGTGGACAGCAAATGACAGTACGCAGAGGCGAGATCTATTACGCCGACCTCAGCCCCGTGGTAGGCTCGGAGCAGGGCGGGCTGCGACCCGTGCTGATAGTCCAGAACGACATCGGGAACAAGTATTCACCGACGGTGATAGCCGCCGCCATAACCAGCAGGCTCACCAAGAGCGACCTGCCGACGCACATCACCGTAGGGGCAGGCACCTGCGGGCTCTCGCGGGATTCCATCGTGCTGCTGGAGCAGATACGTACATTAGACAAGCGCCGCCTTCGCGAACGCATGGGCGAAGCAGGCGGAGAGGTCATGGACGCCGTAGACTCGGCCCTCGAGATCTCCTTCGGCCTTAAATCCCCGGGCGCGGGTGCGCAAGTCGCGAGAACGGCGGCAAGCCGCCTCACAACTGTGTGATGTGCCGGAGCTCCCTCGCGATACGTTTTTTTGATCCGCGAGATCACTCGCAAGCTCGACCCGGGCGCGGGTGCGCAATCCGCGAGAACGGCGGCAAGCCGCCTCACAACAGCGAAACGTGCCGGGGCTCCCTCGCGATACGGTGGGGGTCAGAAGGATAGTGTGAGAGGAAAAGCCCGAAAAAGGCTTAGCTAAAACATCGCCGTAGTCAAATTGGCCGGTTCCAAGGGCGGCCTTAGCCCTTGGCAGGGTTTTTAGGGGCAGCGCCCCTAAATCGCCGACCGCAGT
>CAMNBY010000212.1 GCA_946533615.1 uncultured Clostridia bacterium | reverse complement strand
AGGGGACAAGGCTTGCGAACACGCCTATCCAGCCGGACTTCTTGTTAAGTGTCCCGTAGGCTGTGAGGCAGCTCTGCTTGGTCTTTCGTCCGATAGAGACCTCGGTTATCAGCAGCGTGAAGCCGAAGGTCAGTGCGAGCACAAGATAGACAACGAGAAACAGGCCGCCGCCGTCCTTGGCCGCAAGGTAGGGGAAGCGCCAGATGTTTCCGAGGCCTATTGCGCTTCCTGCTGCTGCCAGCACGAAGCCGATCGAGCTCGAGAACGAGTTGCGTTTTTGTTCCATGATTCTATTACTCCTTTATTCAGCGATCCGCAGACCGCTTATTAACACTTGTTTTCGCTCTTTCTTCACAGCAGGGGGAGGGCGGCCGCTATATAATTAGGTTTGGTTCAAAATTGATATTTTACAAGCTTTGGAGCGGCAAAAATATATGGGCGGAAAGCCCATATATAAGAGATCATGCCGAAGCCGGCACGCTGATCTGTAAACTAAAAATCAAAACAGTATATTCCTGAAGCAGACCTCGGGGCGGTGCTCGTCAAAGTTCCAGCTGTGGAAGGAGTCGCCGTGGCAGTGGTCCTTCTCGGGGCAGGAGCGGCAGGTCTCGTTATCCTCGGAGAGGTCGCGCCTGAACTGTTTGAAGCCCTGCTCCCAGACGGTGCTGAACCTGTCGCGGAGAATGCTGCCCTGAACGAATTCGGGGCGGCGCTCTATATCAAGGCAGGCGATGATGTCTCCCGAGGCGGTGATGCTTGCGGTATAGAGCCCTGCGGTGCAGAGGTAGTACCAATCCCTGACCTCGCGCTCGAACTCGCGTCCGAGGAAGTGGCTGCACCCATAGCAGACGGGGTCGCCGTTACGGCGCTTTTCCCTGATGAACGAAAAGAGCCTGCGGTAGTCCTCTGGGGTCAGCAGGAGCTCGGGGTGAAGCTTTGCTCTGCCCATAGGCTCGATGTTGATGACTCGCCATGAGTCGATGTCTATATCGGAAAACAATTTGTATAGCTCGTCGAGCTCGCCGATGTTCCTGTGTGTTACAACGGTAGTGATCTGGACTTCCTTGAAGCCGCCGCAGCGGACAAGCGCCTCGATGCCGTTCATGGCTCTCTGAAAGCCGCCATTGGTCTGGCGGAAGGCGTCGTGTGTTTTTTCAAGTCCGTCGATGCTGACAGAGATCGTACCCATTCCGCAGCGCTTCAGCTCTCTTGCGACCGCATCGTCTATCAGCGTACCGTTCGAGGTCATGCCCCAATGCCAGCCGAGGCTGTGAGCGTGCCCCATAATGTCAAAGAAGTCCCGCCTGAGCAGGGGTTCTCCGCCCGTGATGCAGAGCATTTTATGCGAAAGCCCCATATCGTTTTTGACTTCCTCGAGGAAGCGCCGATAGACCTCGGGCGGCAGCTCCTCGGAGTGATACTCTCCGCAGCTGGAGCCGCAATGTATGCAGCGTTCGTTGCAGCGGGCTGTGAGTTCAAGGAAGAGGTTCCTCAGCTGCGGTTTTGCAAAGAGGCCGCGCCTGTACTCGGCAAGCTCGTCGAGGCAGGCTTCTTTATCCCATATATAAGCCATTGTCAGTTGTCCATATCTGCGGGCGGGCCGTAGACGGTGGGGACGTCGTCAGCCTGCGGAACATACTCCGGCTCGGCAGACTCGTCCGCGTTTGAGGTGTTCTCGTCCTGTGTGTCATCGGGTTCTTCGTAGTCGGGGCCGGGGCCATAGACGTCCTGGGGCTCGTCCTCGGAGGGATCGTATGCGGCAGAAGACACAGGCGGCGAGACCTTCGGTACCTTACCGTAGATGCTGCTTGCGTTACTGGAACTCTCGCCTCCGCAGGAGGTCAGGGCAGCGGCAGACGCGAACATAGCGGCTGCAAGTGCGATCTTAGTGCTTTTTTTCATACTGTCAGCTCCTTTCGGGCATAGATACACATTATGAATATTATACACCTCAGCCTCCATAATGTCAAGTCTTTTTTAGGCCGCGTGATCGTCGGAAAGCCGCCTTACAACTATGTGATGTGCGGGGTCTGTCCTCGCAATGCGGTGGAAGTCAGACGGAATTGCGCCGGAGGATAATGCACGAAGAAGGAGCTTCCGATCTCTGACAACCCAAAATGCTCCCGCTGCTGCTGTGGCAGGTGATTTTTGTGCTGCGAGCGGGTCTCGGCACGCTCTTTGAGATATATGCTGAAATATATATGGCTTGTGAAAATTGGAATAGGATTTTGAAAATCAAGCGCTGTTCTTTACAAGGGGCGTTTTCGGAAAGCGAAAAATTACTGTCCAAATTTCGGGAAACAAAAAAACGAGCCTGCGCGGGTCTTGTTAGTCAATTACTTACAGATGAGCTTGAAAACGCCGCTGAATATGCGGGTTTTATTTTGCGTAAAGAAATAATCTTTATACCATATTTTGAGGTTTTAGCTGTAAAGTGCAAAAACTTGATTTGAGCCTGCTCCACGAAAACCGAAAACTTACCAAAAGTTCTGGAAATTTCTCCCTTTGTGCAGGGTGTACAAAAGTGTTGCTTATTTTTTGTTACTTGTTCACTTGACAAGAACGAAAAAATACTATATACTTGGAAATGCACAGCGAGAGACCACAAGATATTGTGGTCGCCCGATTACAAAAAGGTGGGCGGACACAAAAACCGCCAACTTCAATCGCAAAGCAAATGATCGGCAGAGGCACACAGATCACAAAGCCATGCTTAGCCCTGCTTATAAATATGGAGGTAAGAATATGATCATCAAAATCAAAAAGAGAGACGGACGCAACGTTACATTTAATATAGAGAAGATCGCAGGCGCCATCTACAAGGCGGCACAGTCCGTCGGCGGTTCCAACTACGACGAGGCTCTGGAGCTTGCCGGAAAGGTAGTAGATCTTCTGATGCAGCGCAACCTGACCTCGCCTTCCGTTGAAGAGATACAGGACTGTGTTGAGAAGGTGCTGATCGAAGAGGGTCACGCTGCCACTGCAAAGGCTTATATCCTTTACCGCTCGACAAGGACAAGGGCGAGGGAGATGAACACCCGCCTTATGAAGGTATACGAGGACCTTACCTTCAAGAGCGCGAAGGACAGCGACCTCAAGCGTGAAAACGCCAACATTGACGGCGACACCGCGATGGGCACCATGCTTAAATACGGTTCGGTCGGCGCAAAGGAGTTCTACGAGATGTATGTCCTTGACCCCGAGCACGCAAAGGCTCACGCCGAGGGCGACATACACATTCACGATCTGGACTTCTACACCCTGACCACCACCTGCACCCAGATCGACCTGACAAAGCTTTTCAACAAGGGCTTCTCCACGGGTCACGGCTATCTGAGGACACCTAACGACATCACCAGCTACGCGGCTCTGGCCTGTATAGCTATCCAGTCCAACCAGAACGACCAGCACGGCGGCCAGTCGGTGCCCAAGTTCGAGTACGATATGGCTGAGGGCGTTAAGAAGACCTTCCGCCACAATTACCGCGACAACATTCACCGCGCATTGAACCTTCTCGCCGACGTTCCCGATTCTCAGGTGATCGCAAAGCAGATCGCCGAGAAGATCGAAAAGGAGAAGGGGCTTCAGGTAACGCTGGCCTATGACAACGGCTACAAGGAGGCCGAGGCCGAGATACTGGCGTCCTTCACCGATCCCAAGACTGTGGCGAAGATCCAGCAGTTTGCTTACAAGACCTCCTATAAGGAGACTGACAGAGCCACCTATCAGGCAATGGAGGCGCTGATCCACAACCTTAACACCATGAACTCCCGTGCAGGCGCACAGACTCCTTTCTCTTCCATAAACTACGGCACTGACACTTCCATAGAGGGCAGAATGGTCATAAAGAACGTTCTGCTTGCTCAGGAGGCAGGCCTTGGCAACGGCGAGACGCCTATCTTCCCGATACATATCTTCAAGGTGAAGGAAGGCATCAACTACAACCCGACAGACCCGAACTACGATCTGTTCAAGCTGGCCTGCCGGGTATCCGCAAAGAGGCTCTTCCCGAACTTCTCGTTCATTGATGCTCCCTACAATCTGCAATATTACAAGGAGGGCAATCCGGACACCGAGATCGCCTACATGGGCTGCAGGACGAGAGTTATCGGCAACGCACACGATCCGAGCCGCGAGATAGTGACAGGCAGGGGAAACCTTTCCTTCACGTCCATCAATCTGCCGCGGCTTGCAATAAAGGCACAGGGCAACATTGGCACGTTCTTTGACAGCCTTGACGAGATGATGGAGCTCTGCATCGCACAGCTCAAGCACCGCTATCGTATACAGGCAAGCAAGCGGGTGAAAAACTATCCCTTCCTAATGGGGCAGGGAGTATGGATAGACTCCGACAAGCTTGACGTAAACGATGAGGTGGGCGAGGTGCTGAAGCACGGCACGCTCTCCGTAGGTTTCATCGGACTGGCCGAGACGCTCAAGAGCCTGACAGGCAAGCATCACGGCGAAAGCGAAGAAGCTCGCGAGCTGGGTCTTGAGATCGTGGGGCATATGCGCAAAAGGCTTGACGACGAGACTAAGGCAACGGGCATGAACTTCTCGCTGCTTGCTACCCCCGCAGAGGGACTTTCAGGCAGATTCGTCCGCATGGACCGCAAGCGCTACGGCACTATTGCCGGTGTAACTGACAGGGACTACTACACCAACTCCTTCCATGTTCCTGTTTACTACAACATCAGCGCCTTCGACAAGATCAAGATCGAGGCTCCCTACCACGCTCTCACAAATGCGGGACACATCTCCTACATCGAGCTGGACGGCGATCCGTCCCAGAACATCTCGGCGTTCGAGAAGATAATCCGCTGCATGAAGGAACAGGGCATAGGCTACGGCGCTATCAACCACCCTGTTGACCGCGACCCTGTCTGCGGCTATACCGGCATCATCGGCGACAAGTGCCCGCTTTGCGGACGCACCGAAGCCGAGCACGTCAAGACCGCCCACGAGCGTATCCCGAGAATAAGCTGCTGCTGAGCTGCTAAGGGCGCAGGGCCCGATTCGCGAGATCACTCGCAAGCTCGACCCGGGCGCGGGTGCGCAGTTCGCGAGATCACTCGCAAGCTCGTTCACAACGGTGGAGGCCGCGGGATATCCCTCGCGATACGGTGGCACTAAGCGGGAACGAGCAAGAGGTAACCCAAAAAAACACAGAGAAGCCGCAACGACTGCGGCTTTCTCTATATAATGAAGAACACACATCGTGCATTGAAAAAGGAGGAATAGTCATGGCACAGGACCCTATGTTCAACATCACCTACGGGCTTTTTGTCGTTACCGCAAATTCAGGCGGCAGGGACAACGGCTGCATCACGAACACTCTGGCTCAGGTGACGAGCCAACCAAACCGCGTGAGCCTTACTGTCAACAAGCAGAACCTTACACACGATATGATCTCGGAGTCGGGCGTTTTTACAGCTTCGATAATCAGCCAAGAGGCGCAGTTCGGGCTTTTTGAGCGCTTCGGTTTTCAGTCGGGGAGAGATGCTGACAAGTTCTCCGGCTTTGCGGACGCACAGCGTCTTGACAACGGAACGCTTGCCGTGACCGCAGGCACCAACAGCTACATCTGCGCTAAGGTCTGTCAGGAGATCGACCTCGGCAGCCACACCATGTTCATAGCGGACGTTACCTCGACTGCGATGCTCAACGCTGCGCGGTCGGCGGATTATTCCTACTATCTGCAAAACATCAAGCCGAAGCCCAAGGCCGTCGGAACCGACGAGGCGGGTCAGACCATCTGGCGCTGCATGATCTGCGGCTACGAGTATGTCGGTGAGGAGCTGCCCGAGGACTTCATCTGTCCGCTCTGCAAGCACCCTGCCTCCGATTTCGAGAAGGTAGTTTCCGGCAAGCCCTCCGAGGCGGCTGTTCCCGCGGGTGTTTCCGAGAGCGGCAAGATCATCTGGCGCTGCACGGTCTGCGGCTACGAATACGAGGGCGATGAGCTCCCCGAGGGCTTCACCTGTCCGCTCTGCGGAGTCGATGCCGCTAATTTCGAGAGAGTCGGCGGCTGAGGCAGGCTCTGAGAAAAGCCGGTAAACGCTCGGGCGCATTGCGATCCGGCGGCGCAAACAACAAAGGAGAGACAGAAATGAAATTCAGATGTGCGGGGCTTACTCCCGAATCTATAGTTGACGGGCCGGGCTTCCGCTTCACGGTCTGGACTCAGGGGTGCAGGCACCACTGCAAGGGCTGCCACAATCCGCAGACATGGGACTTTGAGGGCGGCTTCGATGCCGACACCGACGAGGTCTTTGCCGAGATCATCAAGGATCCGATACTTGACGGCGTTACGCTTTCGGGCGGCGACCCGTTCTTTCAGGCCAAGCCCATGGCGGAGCTTGCGCGGAAGATACACGCTCACGACGGCGGAAGAATGAACGTCATCGCCTACACGGGCTTTGATTTTGAATACCTGCTCGAACACGCAAACGAGGACAACGGCTTTATGGAGCTTATCCGCGAGTGCGACTACATCGTTGACGGGCGGTTCATTCTTGAGGAGCGCAGCCTTGAACTGAAATTCCGCGGCAGCCGTAACCAGCGCTTCATCGACGTCAAGCGCTCGCTGGAGACAGGCACGACCGCAGCCCTTGACGACGAGACCCTGAGCTTAATGTAGCAGCAAAAAAGCCCGCACTACTGCGGGCTTTTATCATAATGTTTATAGTATTGCCGTCGGACTACATTTCATCTATTATCTCTTTCAGCTGCTTTGCGGTCTCGAGGTTCACGCCTGCGGCGGCTGCAAGCTCTTCGACAGTGGCGGCTCGCAGGCCGTCCTTGGTCTTGAATTCCGTCATCAGCTTGATGGCTTTCTTTTCGCCGATACCCTTCACCCGTGTGAGCTCAAGGCTGGTGGAGCTTTTCTTATGCTTCTTTGCCTGATAGGTGATTGCGAAGCGGTGTACCTCGTCCTGTATAGCTGTAACAAGGTCGAAGGCCGCCCGCGACTGTGTAAGGCTGATCTCTCCGCCGCCTGTGGCGACAGCGCGTGTGCGGTGCTTCGAGTCCTTGACAAGGCCGTAGATCGGCACATTTATACCCATTGCCCTTACCACGGGCGTAACAGTGTTGACGTGTCCCTGGCCGCCGTCAAGAAAGATCAGGTCGGGGAGAGTCGCAAAGCCCTCGTCGGTCTTTTCGAGGTAATTACGGAACCGCCTGCCAAGCACCTCGGCCATGCAGGCATAGTCGTCCTGATCTGCCACGGTCTTGATCGAAAACTTTTTGTAAAAGCGCTTGCAGGGGCGGCCGTTCTCGTAGACGACCATTCCTGCCACCATATCCGCCGAGGCGAGATTTGAAATATCGTAGCATTCGATAAAGCGCGGCGGCTTTTCAAGACCCAGCGCCTTTGCAAGCTGTTCAAGGGCGGTGATCTCCCGAGCCGTCCTGCCGACCTTTATCGAGAGGTATTCGGAGGCGTTGCTGCGGGCAAGGTTCGCAAGCTTTAGCAGATGTCCGCGCTGCGGCACCGAGATGTGGACCGCGTTTCCTCTGCGCTCCGAGAGATACTTTTCGATAAGCTCCCTGTCCTCGATGTCCTCGTCGATGAGGATATGCTTCGGTATGTCGTCGCGGACGGAGTAGAAGCCCGTGATGAACTCCTGATACATCTGTGAGCGGTCGTCCTTTTCGCCGAGGAAGTGGTCAGCCTTGTCAAAGAGCCTGCCGCTGCGGTACATTATAACACTGGCACAGGCCTTTTCGCTGTTCTGGGCGATAGCGATGATGTCAGTGTCCTTCATGTCCTCGTCGATTATCTTCTGGTCGTCGGCGGCCTTCTGAATGGCGGCTATCCTGTCGCGGA
>CAMNBY010000211.1 GCA_946533615.1 uncultured Clostridia bacterium | reverse complement strand
CCTTTCTGCGTCTTTACATTTGGCAAAAAATATGATATAATAAACTGAATAATTATATCCGCGGAGGGATGCTGAATGCTTAAAGGAAAAACTGTTGTGCTTGCGGTGACAGGGTCGATCGCAGCTTATAAAATGGCAAACGTTGCCAGAATGCTGAAAAAGCTTGGCGCCGATGTTCAGGTGCTTATGACCCGCAACGCTACGGAGTTCATCAACCCCGTGACCTTTGAAACACTGACGAACCACAAGTGCCTTATCGACACCTTCGACAGGAACTTCCAGTACAGTGTCGAGCACGTTGCGCTTGCAAAGGCCGCCGATGTTGTGCTTATAGCTCCTGCCTCAGCTAATGTCATCGGTAAGATCGCCTGCGGGATAGCAGACGATATGCTGACGACCACCGTTATGGCCTGCCCCTGCAAAAAGCTTGTGGCTCCCGCAATGAATCATAATATGCTCCACAATCCGATAGTCGAGGATAACATAAAGAAGCTTGCCGCATACGGCTACGGCATCATCACCCCCGACAATGGTATGCTCGCAAACGGCGACATCGGCGACGGCCGCCTGCCCGACGAAGAGGTGCTTGTCGATCATGTGATACAGGAGATAGCCTTTGAAAAAGACCTTGCGGGCAAAAAGGTGCTTGTCACCGCAGGCGCCACAAGAGAGCCCATCGACCCTGTCCGTTTTATCACCAACCACTCTTCAGGCAAGATGGGCATAGCTATCGCCCGAGCAGCAGCCAGAAGGGGAGCCGAGGTAACTCTCGTCTGCGGACACGCCGAGGCAGAGATGCCGCGTTTCTGTCAGGTCGTCAGGATAATGACCGCCGAGGATATGTACAACGAAGTGACCTCGCGAGCAGCCGAGCAGGATATAATAATCAAGGCGGCAGCGGTTGCCGATTACACCCCCGAGACTACCGCCGACAGCAAGATCAAAAAGAGCGACAGCGATATGAGCATTCCTCTCCGCCGAACAAAGGATATCCTCAAGTCTCTCGGCGAGAACAAGCGCGAGGGACAGCTGATCTGCGGATTCTCGATGGAGACCGACAATGTGCTCGAAAATTCCCGGAAAAAGCTGGCCTCAAAGAACTGTGATATGATCTGCGCCAACAGCCTGCGCACAGCAGGTGCAGGCTTCGGCGTTGACACAAACGTTATCACCCTTATCACAGGCGACGGCGCCGACGAGCTGCCGCTGATGACCAAGGACGAGGCCGCTCATCGTGTGCTCGACAAGCTGCTCACTCTCTAAGGAGGTGCTCTTATGCGCGACAGGCGCTATCCAAAGTCCAGACTCTGTGTGTTTATTATCTCTGTCCTGACTCTGATAATACTGATCTGTCTGCTTTTAGATCGGATCTTCCATCGGCAGCCTACTCTATTACCTGATCTGCCCCCTGATTCCATCGTACTGATGTTCATTGGGTCAATGATTGCTCTGTTTATTGCAGGCTATTCTTCCCCTTATAATGCCCGAGTCCTTAACGAAATGGAGAAGAAAGAGGAAATGGATTGCCTTGCCGATGCCGAAGGTCTTCTGCATCTCTCGGGGCTTAGCGTGCCTGCTCAGACGGATTGCCACGTTTACCTGAACCGCGGCGGACTGATCGTAGAATGTGCTTCTGCGCGATTCAACATTCCCGCTTCCAATATCACTGATATATCGTTTATGGATCTCAGCCAGGTGCGGAAGCATTATGTTGACAACGCCTCGGGAGCCATCGCAGGTGGCCTTATGTTCGGCGCTCTCGGAGCGCTTTTCATGGGCGGGACTAAGGAGATAACAGAAGTCAACGAGCAATATTTCCTCGCTGTTTCCTATGTTTCCTCGGACTCGGGAGCGGAAAAGGGTCTCTGCTTTCAGGCGCCGCCCAAGTATGTTGGCGGTGCTGCGCAGGTCGCGAGTCGCTGGAAGAAAGACAACACGCCCAAGTCTGTTCCTGATTCTCGGAAACGAAATATTACACTTTAAGAGGTTGATGATATGAAAGCTAAAAAAAGATTGCTTATCGCGCTTTTGTCCTGCGCTGCACTTGCAGGGCTGATTACTGCTCTCTACGGGAGGGCGTCGGGCGCATGGTTCAACCGTTATACTGTTGTGCCTGTGCTGCTGGCTGCGGGTTATCTCTTCGGGACAGAGCTCGCCGAGAACACCACTCAGCGCTTTGCCACTAGCCTGTTCACCTTCGGCGCTCCGACGGTGATGCTCGTCCTGATAATCGACGAGAAATACCGCTTCGGCTACACAAGAGATCACCTTATCGGCGGTGCCTTTGTTTTCGGGCTGGCGCTCTTTGCCACATGCTTGCTCTCGACTCACAGCGAACCGCTGCGTTCGGCTTTGGGGTGCAGCCTTGTCCCTGCTTTCATCGGAGCGGGAGCGGTCAACAGGCTGATATACTTCCACGCCCGCGAGCACAGCTGGTTAGACCTTTCGGCCGCAGACTGCCGCCTTGTTGTTTTTCTGCTGGCGCTTTCGCTGGTGCTGTTCTTTGTCGCGAACCGCAAGCAGCTCCTCAGGGGCGAGCCCTATCTTGCCCTTGCTATCTGGGCGGCGCTGTTCGCATTCCTTATCTTTGGAGGCCGCAAGCTCAGCCTTCCGCATATCCCGATTCTTTTCTGATGGTTGTCAAGGAGTTATAACATGAAGCATATTGAGATATTTGAAAACGGCCTCTATCTTGTCTTTGAGGTCAACGCCGACAACGAGATCAAGCTGCTCCATTTTTCGGCGGTGCAGTTCAACGAAGATGATCTTGACCCTGTATGCAAGGAAAAGGGGTGGGCTCTTTTCGACAGAACACAGAGCTTCCGCCCCGTAGAGGTCAATGTATCGGGGCTTGACAGGCCGCTGGAGCGTCACGGGAACAAGTATATCATAACCGCCCCGGGCTACCGCATGAAGCTCAAGGATTTCAAGGATACGGGCAACCAGCTCGGCCGAAAGCTTGAGATCACCTGCTTTGACGAAGAGACAGGCATCGAGACCGTTTCACACTATCAGTTCTATAACGGCGTTTCGGTCGTTCGCTGCTGGACGGTCGTCACAAACCTCGGTACCGAGCCGCAGACCCTGGAATATGTTTCAAGCTTCAACCTCAACGGCGTCGAAAAGGAAGGCCGCCTGCCGCAGGACAAAAAAATGCTGGTGAGGGTCTGCCATAATTCCTGGCAGCGCGAGGTCCAGTGGACAAGCCACACCCTCCCCGAGCTCGGCATCGAGCAGTCGCAGCCGACGGAGTTCCAGCATTCCTCCAAGGTCTTCGGCGTCACGAACGTTGGCAACTGGTCGGCGAAGGAGTATATCCCCATGGGCGTGCTTGAAAACACCGAGGCAGGCACGGCTCTTTTCTGGCAGATCGAGCATAACGGCTCGTGGCACTGGGAGATCTCGGATCAGGAGGGGCATCTTTATTTGCAGATCTCAGGCCCCAGCGAGATCGAGTCACATTGGTGCCGTGTACTTGCCCCGCAGGAGAGCTTTACTTCTGTTCCCTGTGCGGTCGGCAGCGTAACGGGAAGTGACGGCCTGCCCGCCTTTGATACCGCTATGGGCGAGCTGACCCGCTACCGCAGGCTTATCCGCCGCCGAAATTCGGATAATGAACGCCTGCCTGTTATCTTCAACGACTATATGAACTGTCTCTGGGGCGACCCCACGGCAGAGAAGGAGTATCCGCTGATCGATGCCGCCGCCGAGGTCGGCTGCGAGTATTTCTGCATTGATGCCGGCTGGTATGCCGACGGCAAATGGTGGGACGAGGTCGGAGAGTGGAAGACCTCCAAGCTCCGTTTCCCCGACGATATCGCTCCTGTGGCTGAATACGCCCGAAGCAAGGGGCTTATCCCGGGGCTCTGGCTCGAAATAGAGGTAATGGGTATAAACTGCCCGCTGCTCGACACCGTGGCAGATGACAGCTGGTTCTTCAAAAGGCACGGAAAGCGCGTCTATGACCGCTCGCGCTACCAGTTGGATTTCCGTAATCCTGCTGTCCGCGCTCACGCAGACGAGGTGATCGACCGCCTTGTTAGAGACTACAAGATCGGTTACATCAAGATGGATTACAACATCGAGCCCGGCATCGGCACAGAGACCGACGCCGACAGCGCAGGCGACGGTATGCTCGGCCACGAACGCGCATATCTTGACTGGCTTGACGGCGTGTTCAAGCGTCACCCGAAGCTTGTAATCGAAAACTGCTCCTCAGGCGGCCTGAGAATGGACTACGCCATGCTCTCACGCTATTCGATACAATCGACCTCCGATCAGGACGATTACCGCAAATACTGCACCATCGCCGCAAACGCCCCGACAGCCGTAACTCCCGAGCAGGCCGCAGTGTGGAGCTATCCGCTGTCCTCGGGCGGCAGGGAAGAGGACGTTTTCAACATGGTCAACTCCATGCTGCTGCGCATACACCAGAGCGGACATCTCGCACAGATCTCCCCTGAACGCAGGGAGCTGGTCAAGGAGGCGCTTGGCGTTTACAGGAAGATCCGCTCGGATATCCGTGAAGCTGTGCCGTTCTGGCCTCTCGGGCTCTCGTGTTTCTCGGACGAGTGGACAGTCCTCGGCCTGCGCTCCGCCGACGGAAAGAAGACTTATCTTGCTGTTTGGCGCCGTGAGGGCAGCCAGAGCCGCTGCACTCTGCCAATCGGCTTTTTGAAAGGCAAGGCCGCCGACGCAAGGATAATATATCCCTCCTTTGCAAAGAACGAGCTCAGCCTCTCCGACGGCGCATTGACCGTAAGCCTTGAAGAGTATACCGCAAGGCTGATAGAGATCGAGTAAAATCTTCATTGACCCCTTGACACATTACTGATAAAAATAGTATAATTATATTAGCGAATTATTTTGCACGCTGTCAGCTTTTGACAGCTGTAGGGGGATGATATATTTGAATATACCCGAATATGCCGCAAAGGCGATAAATATGCTGAACGAAGCGGGCTTCGAGGGCTATTGCGTCGGCGGCTGCGTAAGAGATACGCTTATGGGCCGCGAACCCGATGACTGGGATCTCTGCACTGACGCCACACCCGACGAGATGAAGCAGGTCTTCGCCGACCTTAGGACGATAGACACAGGTATCAAGCACGGGACGATCACCGTTCTGATCGACCGCAATCCCGTGGAGATCACCACCTATCGCACCGAAGGTGAGTATGCTGCCCACCGCAGACCCGTTAGTGTCGAGTTCATACGCGACCTCTCGGGCGATATTTCCAGGCGTGACTTTACTATGAACGCCATCTGCTGCGACGGCTCGGGCGCCATTACCGATATGTTCGGCGGCACCGAGGATCTTAAAAACAAGATCATTCGCTGCGTCGGCGATCCTGCCGAACGTTTCGACGAAGACGCCCTCCGTATCCTGCGGGCGCTCAGGTTCGCCTCTGTTCTCGGCTTCGAGATCGAAGAAAAAACCGCCGCCGCTCTCCGCGAAAAAAAGTTCCTGCTGGAGTATATCTCGGGCGAGCGTATATTTGCCGAGCTCAAAAAGCTGGTCTGCGGCAAGAACGCAGGAAAGATACTGCTTGAATACAAAGAGGTCTTCGGTGCGATAATGCCCGAGATCGAGAGCTGCTTCGGCTTCGACCAGCACAACGTCCACCACTGCTATGACGTCTGGGAGCACATCTGCGTTGCTGTTGACAACAGCCGACAGGACGTCCGCATCAGGCTCGCTATGCTCTTCCACGATATCGGTAAGCCCGCAATGGCTCGTTTTGATGAAGAGGGCAACGGCCACTTCAAGGGTCACCCGATGAAGTCCGCCGAGCTGCTCACTGAGATCCTTTACCGCTTTCGCTCTGATAACGCGACTATCGAGTACGTCCGCAACCTTGTGCTCGAGCACGATAACCGCATACCTGTCGCCCGCAAGAACGTCAAGCGCTTCATGTCCAAGTACGACTTCGATTTCTTTATGGATTATCTTGAAGTCCGCCGCGCCGATACTATGGCTCAGAGCGAGTATATGCGCGAGGAGAAGCTCTCCCAGCTTGAGGAGCTTGGCATGATAGCCATAAATGTCAATAACGATAACAGCTGCCTCAAGCTCTGCGACCTCGCAGTTGACGGCAAGGACATGATCTCCATCGGCTATACGGGACGGCAGATCGGTGCAATGCTCCAGCGCCTGCTTGATCTTGTTGTCGATGACAAGCTTGAAAACAACAAGCAGGAATTGATGGACTACGCCAAGGACAGGATCAGATAAAGGCAACACCGCACAACCACCGGCTAACGCTTTTGCACGCTATCTGCCTGCATATTTTCCGTCATATTACCCAAATTCTCCTTGAAAGGCGTCAGCCTTCCTGCGTCGAATATAGGCAATCT
>CAMNBY010000210.1 GCA_946533615.1 uncultured Clostridia bacterium | reverse complement strand
CCTGCCGCAGAGCACATTTTCACGTCAACCTTGCTGATGTCGAAATCGGCATCGGCGTAGCCGACTGCACAGAGCACCCTGCCCCAGTTCGCATCGGCGCCGAAGATAGCGCATTTAAGAAGATTTGAGCCAACAACGCTCTTTGCAACGGTGATCGCGGTGTCAAGATCGTCGGCGCCGCTGACCTTTACTTCAAGAAGCTTTGTAGCGCCCTCGCCGTCCTTCGCCAGCATCTTTGTAATATTCATCATTGCGATGTACAGCGCCTGCCTGAAGGTCTCGTAATCCTCGCCCTCGGCCTCGATCACGGGATTGCCGGCAAGGCCGTTCGCCATAACGCTCACCATGTCGTTCGTGGACTGGTCGCCGTCAACGGACAGGCAGTTGTAGGTGATCTTCACTATCTCGTCCAGCGCCTTTTGCAGCATCGCCGAGGAGATAGCGCAGTCGCTGGTATAGAAATTCAGTGTGGTCGCCATGTTGGGGTGGATCATTCCGCTGCCCTTGCCCATGCCGCCGAGCGTACACTCCCTGCCGCCGACGTTGAAGCGCACGGCGATCTCCTTCTTTACGGTGTCTGTGGTCATGATAGCGGTTGCCGCCTGCTCGTTTCCGTCATAGCTGAGCTCGCTGACAAGCACGGGGACAGCCCTTTCAACAGGCTCGATAGGCAGCACCTGACCGATAACGCCCGTAGAAGCAACGATGACCTCCTCGGGAGCGATGCCGAGAGCATCGGCGGTCAGCCTGCACATGGCTTTGGCCTTTTCCTCTCCGTCGGCGTTGCAGGTGTTGGCGTTTTTCGAGTTCACGATGACGGCTCTTGCTTTGCCGCCTGTGGCTGCAAGGTTCTGCCTGGTCACTGTGATCGGGGCGCCCTTTACTTTGTTCTGAGTGTAAACGGCAGCCGCCTCGCACATTACGTCCGACACCACCATACCGATGTCGTTCTTTGCCTTGAAGGGGCTCTCGTTGCCGTCGGGGACAGCGCTTTTCTTGATGCCGCAGTATGTGCCGCTTGCCTTGAAGCCCTTTGCTGCGCACACGCCGCCTTCAACATATTCGTAGCCCTCGAAGGGCACCTTGGTTATTTCTTTCATTTTACTTTCCTCGCTTTATTATTCGGGCGCTATTGCAGCAGCCCGTATTTTTCTTTGAGCTTCAGTATCCTCAGCACGCTCTCGTTCAGGCGCTCTTCGTTTATCTCGCCGCTTTCGACGGCCGCGGTCAGCGCCTTAAATGAATCATAGGGCACCTCGGGTATCAGCAGTATATCCGCACCTGCCTCGAATGCCTGTTTTACCGCATCTGCGGACGAGGCGATGTTCTTCACGGCGTCCATCGCAAGGGCGTCGGTGATTATGACTCCCTCGTAGCCCAGCTCGTTCCTCAGCTTTTCGGTGAGTATCACATGAGAGAGGGAAGCAGGCGTGTCGCTGCCTGTGATGTTCGGCAGGGTGATGTGAGCCGCCATTATCATGTCGGTCTTGTCAAGGCTTCCGATGAACGGTATCAG
Organism: uncultured Clostridia bacterium; assembly: GCA_946533615.1. Classification (GTDB taxonomy): domain Bacteria; phylum Bacillota; class Clostridia; order Oscillospirales; family Ruminococcaceae; genus FB2012. Next base: position 7,930 of record CAMNBY010000210.1, on the reverse strand, counting down.
CTCGCAGCCTTTCAGCTCGTCCCAGCTCTTGTCAACTCTTACGGTGGCTCTGTGGGTGTCGCCCTTTGTGTCGCCGTGTCCCGGGAAGTGCTTGAGGCAGGTCATCACGCCGCTTGCGTGGAAGCCGTCAACGCAGGCGCTGACAAATCCTGCGGCTGTCACAGGGTCGCTGCCGAAGGCTCTGTCGCCTATCACAACGTTGTCGGGGTTCGTGTTCACGTCAGCCACGGGCGCAAGGTCAAGATTGAAGCCGAGCTCCGAGAGGTAAGCGCCGATCGTCATGCCGACATGATAGGCGCTGTCAGTGTCGCCGCCCGCGGCGACCTCGAGCATACTTGAAAACCGCTCGACCCCGAAGTCCGTGTATTTGTTGTTGGCTATCCTTGCGACTCTGCCGCCCTCTTCGTCTGTGGTGATGAAGAGCGGTACGCGCGAGGCGCTTTGCAGGTCGCTGTTGAAGGCGGATATCTGTTCGGGGGAGATGATGTTGCTCTCGAACATTATAAGTCCGCCGACAGGGAAGTCCGCCAGTTTATCTTTAAGCTCGCCGCTTACCTCACGCAGGCCGTGGTCGTTGTAGTCGTTGTACATCAGGGCGTCGGGCCGTATCATGAACAGCTGCCCGACCTTTTCCCTTACCGTCATTTCGCCAAGCAGCTTTTCAGCCTTGCTGAGCGGCTGCTCGTCGGCAGGGGCTTCCTGCGGCGGCTCCTTTGAAGTCTGCGCTTCGGTATCGGGCGCGGTCTCGGTGAGCTGTGTTACGGTCGGAGATGTCTCCGTCGCTTTTTCTGTTCCTGCGGCGGTCTCGGCTGTCGTTGTGACGGTATAGATCTGCAAGCCCTCGTTCGGGTTCGAGACCGTGTTACCCGATGCTCCGCAGGAGCAGAGCATCATTGCGGCCAGCGCCGCAAGTATAATTTTTTTCATTTTCTGCTCCAAACGTCCCTGAATTGCAGATAGCTGTCGGGGTAGGCGCGGCGGACAGCAAGCTCGATGCCGTAGTCCGCGCAGGTGTCGTTCTCTATATCAAGCCTTAGCACAAGGGGCATAAGGTCAACTATCTGTTCAAAATCACGAAGCCCGAAGCCCGGGAACCAGTGCTTCAAAAGGGAAGCCAGCGCCATTCCGTGAATGCCGACCGCAATGGTCCTGCCGTCGTTTTCGGCAAGAATCTCGCTCATTGCTCCGACACAGCGCTCACTGACCTCCTCCATGCTCTCGCCGCCTTCGGCTTTCGAGGAATAGTCCACGATCTGCTCGGCGATGAACGAGGCATAGTCGGGATAGCTGCCCTTCCAGTTTCCTGCTGTGCGTTCGTGCAGGCGGAAGTCCTTGTGTATCTCGAGACCGAGCGCATCTGCCAGCGGAGCTACGGTCTGCACGGCTCTGAGATAGCTTGATGACCAGACCGCGTCCAGTCCCTTGTCAATGAGAATATCCCTGACCAGCAGCGCGTCACGGGCTCCCTGCTCCGTGAGAGGGAACTCGGGGTTGAAGCCGCCGCTCGGGTCGGGCTGGGCGTGTCTGACGAAATAAACTCTTGTCATTTTACAGCCCCGTGCCTTCGTCGATGCCCAGCATGATGTTCATGTTCTGGACGGCAGCGCCCGAAGCGCCCTTGCCAAGGTTGTCAAGCCTTGAGCAGAGCAGTATCTGCTCGTCGTTTCCGAAGACGAAAAGCTGCATATCGTTTGTGCCCTCGAGGGTGTTCGCGGCGAGGAAGCCGTCGGGGAGAGTCTCCTTGCCGCCAAGCTCCATGACCTTTACAAATCTCTGTCCCTCGTAATGAGCCGAGAGTATCCCGTGTATGTCTGCCGGGGTGTAGCGCTTTGTCAGCGCTCTCGATACCAGCGGCACCGACACGACCATACCGGCGTAGTAGTCGTCAACGATCGGGTTGAACATAGGCTTGTATCTGAGTCCGCAGACGGCCTGCATCTCGGGCAGGTGCTTGTGCGCCTGAGTCAGCGCGTACTGTCTCGGAGAGCACATCTCGCGGGTCTTGTCAGCGCCCTCGATCGCGGCGATCATTTTCTTTCCGCCGCCGCTGTAGCCCGAGACAGCGTGAGCCGTCAGGGGATAATCCTCGGGAAGCACGCCTGCCTGCACCAGCGGATAAACAAGACTTATGAAGCCGCTGGCATAGCAGCCTGGGTTTGCAACTCTTTTCGAGGCCGCAATGCTTTCTCTGTGCTTTGCGGAAAGCTCGGGGAAGCCGTAGTCCCAGCCGGCGGCTGTCCTGTGTGCGGTAGAGGCGTCTATGATCCTCACATCGGGGTTTTCGGCAAGCGCCACAGCCTCTATCGCCGCAGCATCGGGCAGGCAGAGAAAGGTGATGTCGCTCTCGTTGATGAGGCGCTTTCTCTCGTTTATGTCCTTGCGCTTGTCCTCGTCGATCAGAAGGATCTCAAGGTCGTCGCGCTTTGCAAATCTCTCGAATATCTGAAGGCCTGTGGTGCCTTCCTTGCCGTCTATGAATATCTTAGTTTTCATCTTAAAGTCTCCAGTGCTTTCTTTGAATATTCTATCTGCGCCTTCACGGCCTCGGGAGCGGGGCCGCCGTCGGCCTTTCTCTGCATCACGCAGGCCTCAAGGCTTATCGCCTCGTAAACGTCCTCGTCAAATGTCTCGCACAGCGCCTTGTATTCCTCTATCGGCAGGGTCTCGAGCGTAAGCCCCTTTTCGATACAGGTGTGTACGAGCGTGCCTGTTATCTTATATGCGTCGCGGAAGGGCAGCCCCTTCTTGACAAGATAGTCGGCGCAGTCGGTGGCATTTATAAAGCCTCTTGCGGCGGCGTTCCTCATGTTCTCGGGTATCACCTTCATGGTGTCGATCATCGGGATAAAGGTGTTAAGGCATAGCTTGGTGGTGTCAATGGCGTCGAAGATCGCCTCCTTGTCCTCCTGCATATCCTTGTTGTAGGCAAGAGACAGCCCCTTCATCATCACCAGCAGGGTGTTGAGGTCGCCGTATACTCTTCCTGTCTTTCCGCGGATAAGCTCAGTGATGTCGGGGTTCTTCTTCTGAGGCATGATCGAGGAGCCCGTGGCGTAGGCGTCGTCAAGCTCGATGAATTTGAATTCCCACGAGCACCAGAGGACTATCTCCTCGGAGAAGCGCGAGAGGTGCATCATAAGTATCGAAAGCGCCGAAGCGAGCTCGATCGTAAAATCTCTGTCGGAAACGCCGTCGAGAGAATTGTGCGTGATGTCCTCGAAGCCCAGCAGCTCGCAGACGCGGCGCCTGTTTATCGGATAGGTGGTCGAAGCCAGTGCTCCGCTGCCGAGGGGCATGATGTTTGTTCTCTTGTATGTGTCGTTGAGCCTGTCAAGGTCGCGCAGCAGCATCTGGACGTAGGCCATCAGGTGATGCGCAAAGGTTATGGGCTGCGCTCTTTGAAGGTGTGTGTAGCCCGGCATTACGGTCGTCAGGTTCTTTTCCGCCAGCCGCATAAGAGTTTCGATCAGCTCCGCGGTCAGCTTTTTGATCTCGGGGATCTCGTCGCGCAGATAAAGCCTGATGTCGAGCGCGACCTGATCGTTTCTTGAACGGGCGGTGTGCAGCCTTTTTCCGGCATCGCCGATGCGAGCGGTCAGCTCCGCCTCGTTGAACATATGTATATCCTCGGCGGTCGGGTCGAATTGCAGCCTGCCGCTGTCGATGTCCGCAAGTATGCCTTTAAGGCCCTCGATTATCTTCTCGCTCTCGCTTTTCTCGATTATGCCGCACTCGCCGAGCATCGTGGCGTGTGCTATCGAGCCCTCGATGTCCTGCTTGTACATTCTTGCATCAAAGGAGATCGAGGAATTGAAGTCGTTTACCCTCTCGTCTGTCTCCTTTGTAAACCGTCCTGCCCACATTTTTGTTCCCATATCGTGTTACCTCATTTGCTGTTATTTTTCAGAGGAGCTTTCCTCTTTTTCCGTTATCCTGTCAAGCAGCCTTTCGCCGAAGCTCAGCGCCGCCCTCAGCCCGAATATCACCGGGCAGACAAAGGCAGGCACCGTCAGCGGCACAAAGTTTGTCAGGCTGCTGCATACTGCCATCAGGTCGCTGCCGCTTTTCTTTATCTCTTCCGAGGAGGCGCTGCTTATGCCCTTTGCGAGCATCATTACGGAAAGCACCGCTGCGGGTATGTACCAGAGCTGCAATATCGCCGCAACTATCGGGAAAAGCACAGAAGTCTCGCTCTCCTCGGCGGGAGGGTCAAGCCTCGGGGCTTTCAGCTTTCTGCCCTTGAAGGCGTTAAGCCTTGCAGCAAGCGCGAAGTCGAGCCTGCGCGATATGAAAAAGCTCAGCGTGTCCAGCACCATAACTCCTTCGGCCGCAAGGCTGAAACACAGCAGCACCGTCGGCCTCGAGCCCTTGACGATCATAATTACAAACAGCGCGATGGCCGCCACCATCATCGGCAGGGTCAGCTTTTCCAGCAGGTCGATCCGCCTTGTGCAGCTGCGGATCATTTCCTCGTAGGGGCGGCTCTCTTTTACCGCCTGAGCGTATGCGCGTTCGTATTCTTCCTTGTTCATGCCGCTCATGAGAAGTCGTCTTCGTCGCTGTCGATGTTCATGTATCTGGTGTGGCTGTCGTCCTGTGGATAATTGAACTCGGGCGGCGCCAAATGGATAATATCCCTGAACTCGGACTTCATTTCCTGAGCGGTGCCGCGAATGTCGTTATCGTAAAGCGCCTGCTTCAGCGCAGACATCGGCTGCGGAGCCTCGCCGTACATATCCACCGCCTGAGCCTCCGCACGGGACTGGCTGTACAGGCTCCTGACCGATGTGATCGCGAGCACGAGAAAGACCACCATCGACACTACATAGGCGAGCATCATAAACAGCATCGCCTTGTCCGAAGCATCGGAGTTGAACAGCGCGTCGATCTCCGAGGCGCTGGAGCCCTTGTCGATCAGCAGCTGCTCGAATTCCTCGTCGCTGAGATCGACCATTTCGTCGTAGCTCATGCCCTTTGTGACATCTCCGAAGAGCTTGAACACCTTTGCGATAGGCAGCCCCCGGAACTGTATCAGGGCGCAGCCGCCGAGGCACAGAGTCCTGAACACGATGCTTGCGCCGTCGGTCCCGCTTCCCGAAAGCACACTGAGTATAACGCAGACAGCCGTGAGTATGAAGATATAGTAGTATACCCCGAAGGTCAGCCTGATGTAGGGCAGGGCATTGTAAAAGGCTTCGGCGCCGCTGTTTTTATCCTCGCGGATCACGCTGCTCACCAGCAGTATCCCCGAGGTGAGTGAGACTATCGTCATCACAAAGAGCGCAAATATGAAGATCCTGAAAATGACGTTGAGCCACCTTGCTTCCTTGATCATCTGTGTCCCTCCGTTCCGTCTTGCTTCGGCCTGTTATCCCTGTATGTCTCCGCCCTTCTCCTTTTTCAGGATGTTGTGCAGAGAGGTGCAGGTGAGCACGAAATAAAGCAGCGCACTTATAAAGATAGCTGCTGTCATGGCGACTACAGCGGTCTGTGCATCGTCGGCGTTGAGAGCCTGCGCTATTTCCTCGGCCCTTTCTTTGTCAAGTCCGGCGCTTATGCACTTGTCCTTGGTTATCTTGTTCAGGTCGGTGAGCTCAAGCTCATCAAGCACCTCCGTAACATCGTGCAGGGCCTTTACTACCTTTAGGCCGATGGCCATGAGCACTGTGTCCGCCGCAATAAAAACTGTTCTGACAGCGATGGCGGCCTTCGAGCACCTGTAATATGAGATAAGGCTCAGCACAAGGGCCGCGCAGCCCGCATAGAAAACCACCTGATATAGCCCCGTGAAACCGAGTATTGCATCAATAAATTCGTCAGTGAGCTTCGGGTCGTCCTTGTCCATTATCAGTACAAACTGAATGGTGTTGACGACCATGATAACGGACATTGTCAGGCAGGCAAGGATAAGCAGTCGGAAGCAAATGTTTGTGTACTTCTTGGCAGTGTCATTCATTGTGGTGTCCTCCGTTCTTGGCTTTCGGGGTCGTTGTCGTTAACGTATAAACAAACACAGGGCAAAATGATCCCGATGCGGAACCATTCTGCCCGGTCTGTCATTTCTTGGGTCAATCCTGCTCCTGAAGGCTCTTCTCGTGCTGTTCGAGGAGCTTGCAGATGTCGATGCCGTTGATCTTGAGGCCGTCGATCTTGCAGTCGTTGATCTCAACGTTAGAGAGGTCACAGTGTATGAACTGTGAGTTTTTAAGGTCGGGGTTCTTGAATTCCACGTTGTTCATTATGGAGCAGCCGAATCTCGAGTTGCTCATATTGACGCCGAGGAATCTGGAATTGACCATGTACATATCTGTGAAAACGCCCTCGGTAAGGCTGACGTTGTTGAAGATTGCGTTGTCCATGTTCACGTCGTCAAAGTCAGCGCTTTTAAGGTTAACGTTGTTGAACTTGGCGTCGCTGAAGTTTACATCCTCGAATGAAGAATTAGGCAGGCTGTCGTAGGTGAGCTCCACCTTTTTATCTATAGCAGCCTCGAAAATATTGTTCATTTCTGACATATCAAAAACCTCCCTCAATAGTTTTGATATAAATAATGCTTTGCTGTTTGTTCCGGTTACTTCTGATTTCTCTTCTGCTCAAGCTTGGCTCTTACCTTGATGGGAAGGCCGAAGAGGTTGATGAAGCCGGCGGAATCAGCCTGATTGTATACGTTGTCCTCGTCGAAGGTAGCAACTTCCTCGTCATAGAGAGTATAGGGGGAAGTAACGCCTGCGTTGATAACGTTGCCCTTGTAGAGCTTGAGCTTTACATCGCCTGTAACGTTCTTCTGTGTCTCGGTAACGAAGGCGCTGAGTGCCTCGCGGAGAGGAGTGAACCACTGGCCGTTGTATACGATGTCGGCAAACTTGATAGAGAGATACTGCTTGATCCTTGCGGTCTCCTTGTCGAGCGTGATGGTCTCGAGGATCTCGTGTGCCTTATAAAGGATAGTTCCGCCGGGGGTCTCGTAAACGCCTCTCGACTTCATGCCGACCAGTCTGTTCTCGACCAGGTCAGCAAGGCCGATGCCGTTTTCGCCGCCAAGCTTGTTGAGAGCGGCGACCATAGCCTTGCCGCCCAGCTTCTCGCCGTTGAGCTCGGTGGGAACGCCCTTCTCGAAGTGGATAGTGATATATGTGGGCTTATCGGGAGCCTGGAGTGGAGATACGCCAAGCTCAAGGAAGCCGGGCTTCTCGTACTGGGGCTCGTTTGCGGGATCTTCAAGATCAAGACCCTCGTGGGAAAGATGCCACAGGTTCTTGTCCTTGGAGTAGTTGGTCTCGCGGTTTATTTTCAGGGGTATATTGTGAGCCTCTGCGTAGTCGATCTCCTCGTCGCGGCTCTTGATGTCCCAGATCCTCCAGGGAGCGATGATCTGCATATCGGGCGCAAAGGCCTTGATAGCAAGCTCAAATCTTACCTGGTCGTTGCCCTTGCCGGTGCAGCCGTGGCAGATAGCGTCGGCGCCTTCTCTGAGGGCGATCTCTGCGATCCTCTTTGCGATTATCGGACGCGCGAACGAGGTGCCGAGCAGATACTGGTTCTCGTAAACAGCGCCTGCCTGAACGGTGGGATAAACATAATCTGTGATGAATTCCTCGGTGAGGTCTTCGATATAGAGCTTGGATGCGCCTGTCTTGATAGCCTTTTCCTCAAGACCGTCCAGCTCTGTGCCCTGTCCGACATCTCCCGATACCGCGATGACTTCGCAGTTGTTGTAGTTCTCCTTCAGCCACGGGATGATGATGGATGTGTCGAGGCCGCCCGAATATGCCAGAACGACCTTCTTGATCTCCTTTGCCATAAAAATGCCTCCATTTACAAAATCTGCATATAAATAAAACTGTGCCAAACAGGTCACAAGTATTATTATACACGCTTTACGCGGTTTGTCAATAGGTTATGCGCAAATAATCGCAGAATATACATAAAA
>CAMNBY010000209.1 GCA_946533615.1 uncultured Clostridia bacterium | reverse complement strand
TGACGGCGGAAAACGGCATAAAAGATGTGATCATGAAAGCGGACGGCTCGGCGCATTACAAATGCGGGCTTGACGGAGGTATGATATGAAAAAATCCATCGGCGGTTCAAAGACGCTCAAAGAGCTTTCGCCGTGTATGGAAACGGCGCTGGAACAGGTCTCGTTTGCCGAGCTGCTGGATATTGCCGCAGCGAGCTCCTCCGAGGAGATCGGAGCCGTGATCGGACAATTACAGGAGGCAAAGCAGCGTGCCGAAAAACGCGAGAAGAAGGAACGCAGGCGCAGGGAAATGGCCGATATTCTCCGACAAAGGCAGGAGGAAAGAGAGCGCAGGGAGGCACACGTCCGTGAGGTAACCTGCATGGATCTGCCGCTTGACTGGGAGAACGCTTTTGATTCCGACGAGCGCACGCAGGGCGTTCATACAGACAGCATTCCGGACGCGCTGGTCATGAGCCTTAACACCCTCGGCAGGGTGGATATCGAGTATATCGCATCGGTGACGGGGGCGGATTACAAGACCGTCATCAACACGCTGAAGGGCTCGATCTATCAGAACCCCGACACATGGGGCGAGTGCTTTTACAAGGGCTGGGAGACAGCGGAGGAGTATCTTTCGGGGAACCTCCTGCGCAAGCTGAACACCGCCAAAGAAGCGTACAAGGAATATTACGGCTGGTTCGCCGAAAACATAAAGGCGATAGAAAAGGTACTGCCGCCTGCGGTGTCGGCGGAGGATATTTATGTCACGCTCGGCTCTCCGTGGGTGCCTGCAAGCATTATCGACGACTTTATTCTTCACCTTTTCGGAAGCCCGTTCAGGCATAACGGCCGCTTTTTCAGCGCTGTTGATGAGGACAGCCTCATGGATTCCTGGAAGACCGTTCACGACGAGATCACGGGCAGCTGGGAGATACCCGGAAAATCAAGGTATCATCACAGCGTCGGTGTCAGGAAGGCCTACGGAACTGAGCGGATGGAGGCGCTGCATATCCTTGAAAAAACACTGAATATGAAAAGCGTCACAGTGACCGACGAGGTCAGCTGTCCGAGCAAGCCGTCGGGTAAAAAGCGGGTCATCAACAAGGCCGAGACGGTGGCGGCATTGGAGAAGCAGCAGAAGCTGATAAAGGAGTTTCGGAAATGGGTATGGCAGGATGATGACAGGAAAAAGCTGCTCGAAACGATATACGAAAACAACTTCGGCTGTGTAAGGCGCAGGATCTTTGACGGCTCGTTCCTCGAATTCCCCGGTATGTCCGATGCGGTCAAGCTTTATCCTTACCAGAAGAACGCCGCCGCCCGCATCATATTTACCCCGAACACGCTGCTTGCCCACGATGTTGGTGCAGGCAAGACCTATGTGATGATTGCCGCGGGGCAGGAGCTCAGGCGAATGGGGCTTTCAAAGAAAAATCTGTATGTCGTCCCGAACAACATCGTCGGGCAGTGGAAAAATATCTTCCTGCAAATGTACCCTGATGCGAAGCTGCTGTGCGTCGAGCCGAAGGCCTTTGCGCCCAAAAAGCGGGAGGCCGTTCTCGCGCAGATCAGAGACGAAGACTTTGACGGTATCATCATGGCATACAGCTGCTTGGAGCAGATACCCCTCTCCAAAGACTATTATCTTGAAGACCTGGAGAGCAAAAAAGCTCAGGTGGAGGACATCGTCAGACAAAAGAACAAGGCCACATCAAGGCTCAGAAAGAAGCAGGAAATGATAGAAAAAGCCCTCGCGGATATGGCAGCGGCTATGGACGATATGTATGACACCGTTTACTTTGACGAGCTTGGCATCACAAGGCTGTTCGTCGATGAGGCGCACAATTTCAAAAATGTCCCGCTCGATACAAAGGCGGACAATGTTCTCGGCATAAGCAGCTCGGGCTCGAAAAAATGCCGCGACATGATGGACAAGGTACGCATGATACAGAAGCAGAACGGCGGAGGAGGCGTGACCCTTGCAACGGGCACGCCGATAACAAATTCCGTGACCGATGTGTATATCATGCAGCAGTATCTTCAAAGCGGAGAGCTTGCTATGCTCGATCTACAGAGCTTCGACAGCTGGATGGCGGAGCAGGTGTATGATATGCTTGCGGTACACTCAAAAACACAAGTTCGGAATCAGAAAAGTGCTTCTGCCAATAAGTCCGGCAAGGGCAATGCATCGGGAGCGTCAAAACAGAAGGGAGCAAGTGCATCGGGAACGTCAAAACAAGGGGGCGGAAACAGTAAATGCGGTCAGGGCGCATTTGACGACCACTCACGCTGGGACAATGAAAGCGATGACAATGCGCTCAGAGATGCCTGGACAAAACACCTCATGGACGCCTGCGAGGCGATCGAGATACGCGACCCTTCAAATAGCAGAGGCCTTACTCCGTTGTGTGCCAAGCGTATCCTCAAGGAGCTGCGCCGCCCTCAGACCGACTGGCGTACTGTTCTTAATGATTTTGTTCAGGAGGAGATCACCGACTATTCCTTCACACCACCCGACAGACGCTTTGATGACAGTCCCTTCTTCCTGCCCGACTTCAACGAAAAGGAAGACAAGGTCGAGGATATCCTGTTCATGATCGACACCTCGGGAAGTATGTCGGACGATATGATAACTGCGGCTTATTCGGAGGTCAAGGGAGCGATCGAACAGTTTGGCGGAAGGCTCAAGGGCTGGCTGGGTTTCTTTGATGCAGAGGTCATCGAACCGAAGCCCTTTGAAACGGAAGCCGAGTTCAGGATAATCAGGCCCGAGGGCGGCGGCGGAACGGATTTTCAGATCATCTTTGACTATGTTCGGGAGTATATGCAGGACAAACTGCCCGCAAGCATTATTATCCTGACCGACGGCTACGCGCCTTTTCCTGACGAAGCAGCAGCCATGGGCATACCCGTGCTGTGGCTTTTGAACAATGAAGACGTTGAGCCGTCGTGGGGAAAAGTCGCAAGGATAAGCGTTGACAGGCATCTTGGGAGAAGCTAAGGAGGAGATGAAATGAGCCACAGAAGAAGCTGTGAGACCAAAAGGCGCCTCAAAAAGCTGGCTTCTGCGACCTCATACTGGTTCGGGAGCGGCGCATGGTACGATGAGGATAAAGGCAGATACAAAAGGTATTACGCCCGCGGCGGCAGCGGGTACTCCAAATGGCTGCGCACCGTTGCGAACAGAAAAGTGCGCAGAGCAAAAAATGTCCCGCAGGGCGGCGGGTACAGGCGGGTGTATGATTATTGGTGGGAGCTGGATTGACTTTTCAGGCTCTCGGTGCTATAATAAGAAAAAACGAAAGGAGAATCCCCTTGCTTTTCACCATAACCTACGAAGGACAAAACACGCAGGAGCTTGGCTTCCTGCTGCATAAAAACCCCGAGCGGCCGCAGCAGTTTGAGCTGAATCACGGGCGGGCTTACGTCTTTTACCCCGAGGTTTCGGACACCCGCACCACCGCCGCTCTGCTGCTGGACATCGACCCAATAGACCTCGCAAGAGGAAAGGTCGGGAGCAGTGAGGGCGGTCTTTTTGATTATGTCAATGACAGGCCTTATGCCTCGACCTCGTTTATGTCTACGGCGATAGTCCGCGTTTTCGGCACTGCTATGAGCGGAAGATGCGACAAGCGGCAGGAGCTGGCAGACACGCCTTTGAAGCTGACCGCGACCCTCTCGGCGCTGAAGGACTACGGCGACGAGAAGCTTGCCTTTGAGCTTTTCGAGCCTCTCGGCTATGAGGTAAAAACCGAGCGCCGCACTCTTGACGAGCGCTTTCCCGAGTGGGGCAAGTCGCCGTATATCGACCTGACGGTCAGCGGCACAGTTCGCCTGTCAGAGCTGCTCAATCACATCTATGTGCTGATACCGGTTTTCGACAAGCAGAAGCACTATTTCATTCAGGAGGACGAGATCAGAAAGCTGCTCTCTCACGGAGAGGGCTGGCTGGCGTCACACCCGTACAAGGAAAAGATCGCACAGCGCTACTTTGCCGCCAAGCGCAGCTATGCCCGCAGAGCGATAGACAAGCTGCTTGAGGACGAGGGCGAGGCCGCTGTTCCCGAGCAGGAGCAGGAGACCGAAAAGCGCGAGTTCACGCCGCTGAATACGATTCGTATGGAGGCAGTGAAAAATGCTGTTCTCGCTTCGGGAGCGGCATCTGTCATCGACCTTGGCTGCGGAGAATGCCGCCTGACTTCCCTGCTGCTGAATGAGCCGCAGATCAAAAAGGTCACCGCCTGCGACGTTTCCACCCGCGAGCTTGAAAAGGCCGCCCTGCGCTTAAAGCTTGAACGAATGGAGCCCTTCCGCAAGAACAAGCTGACGCTCATGCAGGCTTCTCTTACCTACAAGGACGACCGCTTTTCGGGCTACGACTGCGCCTGCGTGGTGGAGGTCATCGAGCATATCGAGCCCGCGAGACTTCCCGCCTTTGAGCGCTCGGTGTTTGAATTTGCCAAGCCGCAGACGGTTATTCTGACTACTCCGAACAGAGAGTACAACGCAAACTATGAGCACATGCAGGAGAACGCCCTTCGCCACGGCGACCACCGCTTTGAGTGGACGAGGGCAGAGTTCAGGGCGTGGTGCGAGAATGTGTGCGAGCGCTTCGGCTACAGCGTTGACATAAGCGGCATCGGCGACAGCGATGAGGCACACGGCACACCGACACAAATGGGGGTGTTTACAAGAAATGGATAAGTATAAGATCGAGATACCCGAGTTCTGTTTGGTCGCTCTTGTAGGCGCTACCAGCTCGGGAAAAACAACCTTTGCACATAAATATTTTAAGCCCACCGAGGTGCTGTCCTCGGACTTTTTCAGGGGCATGGTCTCGGACGACGAGAACGACCAGAACTTTTCGGCCGAGGCTTTTGATCTGCTTTACTATGCCGCGAACAAGCGCCTTGATAACATGAGGCTGACGGTCATTGACGCTACGAACATACAGAAAAGCGCAAGAGAAAAGATCGTGCAGACCGCAAGGGCACAAAACGTTCACGCAGCGGCTATAGTTCTTAACCTGCCCGAGGAGCTTTTGCAGCAGCGCAACAAAGAGCGCCCCGACCGTGACCTGCCCGAGCGTGTTATCCGCCAGCACTGTATCGAGGTCAGAAAAAGCATAAGAAATCTCAAGCGCGAGGGCTTTCGGTTCATCTACATCATCAACTCGATGGAGCAGCTCGAGAACTGCGAGATCGTCCGCACAAAGCTGTGGAACAACAAGCGCGACGAGCACGGACCATTTGACATCATCGGCGACATTCACGGCTGCTGCGGCGAGCTTGAAGCGCTGCTTGACAGGCTGGGGTATGTTAAGGCCGACGGCATCTATTCTCACCCCGATGGGCGCAAGGCGGCCTTCCTCGGCGACTTCTGCGACAGGGGCGAGAGGAACGCGGACGTTCTGCGCATCGTTATGGATATGGTGAAGTCGGGAAATGCGATCGCCGTTCCCGGGAACCACGATGTAAAGCTGCTGAAATACTTAAACGGCAAGACCGTAAACACGACCCACGGACTTGACAGGACTATCGCGGAGCTTGAAGCGCAGACCCCCGAGTTCCGCGAGGAGGTGCGTGCTTTCATCGACGGGCTCATCAGCCACTACGTCCTCGACGACGGCAAGCTCGTTATCGCTCACGCGGGCATCAAGCAGGAGTACATCGGGCGCGGCTCGTCGGCGGTGCGGGAGTTCTGCCTCTACGGCGAACGCACAGGAGAATTCGACGAGTACGGTCTGCCTGTGCGCCTCGATTGGGCAAGCGACTACCGCGGCAGGGCAACGGTCGTTTACGGCCATATTGCGGGGCTTGAAGTCAAGCCGCAGAACGGCACATTCTGCATCGACACGGGCTGTGTATTCGGCGGCAAGCTCACAGCTATGCGCTGGCCCGAAAAGGAGTTTGTTTCTGTTGATGCTGAGAGGCAGTATTACGAGCCCGTCAAGCCGCTGGACGAGTCCAAAAATTTGGACATTGGTGATATGCTGACGGTGGGTGATTTCAACCGCAAGCTGCACATCGAAACAAAGCTCATGCCCGCGGTAGACGTTCACGAAAACAACGCAGCTGCGGCGCTGGAGATAATGTCCCGCTTCGCCGCCGACCCGCACTGGCTGATATATCTGCCGCCGACAATGTCCCCCTGCGAGACAAGCAAGCTTGAAGACTATCTGGAGCACCCGCTGCAGGCCTTTGAGTATTACCGCAGCCACGGCATCAAAAAAGTGGTATGCGAGAAGAAGCACATGGGCTCACGGGCGGTGGTCATTATCTGCAAGGACAGCGAGACTGCGGCAAAGCGTTTCGGCGTGAATGACGGCACACGGGGCATTATCTACACCCGCACAGGCAGGCGTTTCTTTGACGATAGCAAAACGGAAGCCGCTCTGCTCGACCGCCTTGATGCTGTTCTTACAAGTACAAATTTCTGGACTGACTTCAAGACCGACTGGGTGTGCCTTGACACCGAGCTTATGCCCTGGTCCGAGAAGGCGCAGGGGCTTATCCGCTCTCAGTATGCGCCCACTGGCTATGCGGGAGAGGACGGCCTGTCGGCGGCGGTGGCTGCTCTTGAAAAGGCTGCACAGCTTAAAAGCACCGCCTTTGAGGTCAGCGAGATCACCTCGGGGCAGAACGTTGACCTGAACGCTCTGCTTGAAAAATACACCTCCCGCCTTGACGGAATGAAGCGCTACAGGAACGCCTACCGCGAGTATTGCTGGACGGTAAATAGCATCGACGATTTCCGCATTGCGCCGTTTCATATCCTTGCATCTGAAGGCACAGTTTACGGTGACAGGACCCACGAATGGCACATGGAGAACATCAGAAAACACATCACCGGCCGCGACCCCGTGTTTATGGAGACGCCCTATATCACCGTTGACACCGACGCCGAACAGAGCATTCAGGCGGGTGTGGACTGGTGGCTTTCACTCACCGCAGGCGGCGGCGAAGGAATGGTGGTCAAGCCCGAGACATACATCTCGAAGCAGGGTATGAAGCTCTTACAACCCGCCGTCAAGTGCCGTGGGCGCGAATATCTTCGCATAATCTACGGTGCCGAGTATCTTGAGCCCGACCACCTCAAACGCCTGAAAAAGCGCTCTCTGAACCGCAAGCGCACGCTGGCGCTGAAAGAGTTTTCCCTCGGAATGGAATCCCTCAGCCGCTTTGTGAAAAACGAACCCCTCTACCGAGTACACGAGTGCGCCTTTGGGGTGCTGGCATTCGAGAGCGAGCCGGTGGATCCAAGATTATGATTTTTAGCCGTCCTTCGGGGCGGCTTAAACTTTGCCCAAAATATTGCGCATCCGGTATGTTATGATAATGTCAGAAGGAAGAACAGCGATAATAACAATATGAAATCGGAGGAATAAATAATGCAGAAAAAAGTCAAGTACGGGATCTTCACATTAAACATTTTAAGACTGCATAAACACGCAGAAAAATTTAAAGCCATTGAGAATGGATTAACTCCGGAGCAAAGGCTTTTAGGGAATGAACCTATGATACGCTGTGAAGAACTGCCCGAAATGGAATTTGACAGCCTGTCAGCTGCCGTTGAGGCTATGGCAGACCGATACGGAGATAAGTTGGAGCCCGTTGAAAATGAACACGGCATCGAAACTCTTACCTGTTATGTTTTGGATTCAGAGCATAATCTTGTTGCCGGAATGAGCAAAGATACGACGGTTATTTTCGCCAAAGAATAAGGAGACTTCTATGAACTACAACGAATACAGAAAGATCATCTGCGCAACGCCAGAGACACGGGGGCTTGAATACGAGATCGCTTTTATGTGGCTGAACCCGGGACGCCTGCCGATAGGCGTGGTGTCGCTGAACGGCTGCAAGGATAAGATCATCAGAGTGCCTGTCGAAGAGATCAACCCTCACAGCAACGGCAAAAACAGAGTGCCTGTCATCGGCGTGGCGCGGGAGGCTTTTGCGGGAAATACCGACGTCACGGACATAATACTCCCCTCGGGAATCCAGAAGATAGGCGGAGCGGCTTTCAGCGGCTGCACATCACTGGAAAGGATAAGCATACCAAAGGCCGTCAAGCGCATCGGTGCTGACACCTTCAAGGATTGCATCAGCCTGCGTGACATCTACTATGAAGGCACGTTTGAAGAATGGAACAAGATAGAGGTCATCGGTGACAGGCGGGAGGTAGAATTCGGCAGCCTTGTTCCCGGTTCTCCGGTGCAGGAGATAGTCTCCGAGAGGCTTATCCGCTCATCGGGCAACGAGGCGCTGAGGCTGGCGAATATCCATTTCAGATGCGAGCTGCCGAGTATGAAAAACGCAAAGCAGTTTTTTCGTAAAGACGGGAAACAAGGATATAACAGAGCTCTTTCAGCCGATATATGATGTTGAAAAGGAGCGTAAAATGGATATTTACAGCTATCTGAATTCCAAAAGCGTTGCGGACTATTGCCGCGATCTCGGACACACATTCAAAGCTTATGAATCGGCTTTTATTATAAACGACTGCCGCCGCATCAGTCTTGAAAAAAAGCACCGACTTATCGAAGAGATAATGCGCACCATGCCGGATGAGCACTCCGAACAGCTTGAGCGAAACGATCTCTCAGGCAGTTTTTTCGAGAATGCAGCAGCGCTCATAAATGCAGAGCGCAAAATGCTTGATAAGCTCCGTGAGGGTCAAGGTCTTGTGTTCAGCTATAAATACTATTCCGATCGCTTTGAGGGGAGCGTCGAGAGCAGGCAGCTTTATTCCTCTTTCAATAAAGCGCTGGAAGGTGTCAGAGCCGAAAATGAAGGCCGCGATG
>CAMNBY010000208.1 GCA_946533615.1 uncultured Clostridia bacterium | reverse complement strand
CTACGAAAACATTAACGCTGCCTTCGATGACATCGCTGTGCAGCGGCAGAAGGTCATAGAACACGCCCGACTGCTGCTCAACAGGCACGTTGTTTACCGCAACGCCGTTTATAGAACCGGAATAAAGCTCCTGAATCTTAGTTTTCCACGTTACGATATACTGACGATGCAGGGTGTCGTTGATCGTCCTGTAGGACTCGCCGTCCTTGCCGATGATAGGATCATCGTTCTCGCTTCTCGCTTCCTTGGTGATAGATGAGGTCCTCTTGTCCTGAGATACAGTGTCAGTGCCGTAGACGCTGCTGCTGTACAGGGGAGTATCATCGTGTGCCTTTACATCATAGGTGCCATTGTTCTGCACATTTACCTGTTTAAGATCGCCTTCAGTGCCGTAGCTCTTCAAAAATTCCTTGACGCTTGCGGTGGGGTTGATCGTAACAGAGGGCTTTGTGTTCAGCTGAACGCAGAAATACTTGTTGCTCGTTGTCAGCTTGTATCCCGAGACTCTTGCATCGTTTTTGAATCTGATCATCACTGAGGTTGCCGATGAAACGATGTTCGTATCCAGATCGGTGTAGGTCTTGGTGTCGGGGTGATACTTCGCGGCCAGCACCGGCGTATCGCTGCTGCCGATATAGGTGTAAAGATCAATAGTCGCGTCGGGGTCGTATTTGGCGGGGTTAACGATCGTATTGCCGTTGAATGTCAGAGCTTCGGGGTCAAATTCTACGTTGTCCGCCGTGAACGAGAACTCAACGCTGCTGAAGCTGTAATCGTCGGGCGTCAGCAGCAGAGTGTTGGAAGAATTGTCGGGCTGGATCAGAGTGATCTTTCTGTCCGTAAATGAATAAGTAACGTCTTCCTTTCCGTAGAAGGTCTCTGCCAGCTCCGAGGCAACGATCCTCAGCAGCTCGTCGGAGGTCATTTCCTGATCTGTGGAGATCTCCTCGTCGCCCTTCTTGTAGCCGGTCTTGCCGATCTGTGCGGTGTAATCTCCGAGGGGAGAACTGATCGTTATATCATTTCCGCTAACTTTCGCTATTATGCTTTTGGTCAGCTTCTTGTTGAGATCCTCGATAGTGTTTCCGTAAGAGTACATCTTTGAGGTGGTATTGTATTTCAGATTTGTAACGGGCTTGTTATCCTCAATGATATTGTTCAGCTCGTAGCTTGTGGTGACGCCCTTCTTGGAGGACTTATAGTCCTCGATAATGGGAGCTATGCTCGGCTTCTTCCTGTTATAGATGAACTCGGCCTGCGACGGCTTTTTCGTTACCTTGTCTTTTTCGTCCGCAGGGGTCACCTTTCCCTCTGCGTCGTTTATGGCCCGATAATAACCGTTCCTCGGGGCGTTGTTTATCTCGTCCGTCTTGCTCTTTAGATATCTGGTGATGACCAGTACCTGCGGCGGGTCGCCTGTCAGGTCTTCGGCAGTAATGGAATAATTGCCGTTTCCGTCTGCTGCGGGCTTCTGGAAATCCCCGTTGGAGATATTCATGGCAACGAACTCGCCCTGCACCGAATGAGGATCGCCTTCCGCATCATATCCGCTCAGCTCGCCCGGTGTATCGGTAAGTGTGTAGCTGTATTTCTGAGTAACTGTCGTTACCTTGGAGTTGACCTGCCATACCATGTACAGATAATCGTCTTTATTGGCATCGAGGTTAAGGCCTTTCCCCTGGATGAAATCTGCTTTTTCGAGCTGGCTTGCGGTCATGAGCTCGGTCTGACCCGGCTGCCTTACGGTCTTCGAGACCTTGTCTATCGTTACTCCCGTATTGATATAAACAGGTACCTCGCGGGTCTTTGCGGTGATCTCGTCCTTATTATCCGAAGCAGACGAAGCATTTGGCGTGCTGCTCTTTTTCCAGCTGTCAACGATGACTTTCGCCTTTGCACCGTCAGACTGGGCAAGGTCTTCGTAATCCCAGGTGCTGTACAATGTCTTGTACGCCATTGGGAACTCATATACCTGACCTGCCGAGATCGGCTTTATGTTGTATATTATGATCTCGGGATCGCCGTTCTCGTCGGTGCCCTCTTTATAGATGAAATCATAATCCGTATCGTATGTATAGATGATATTGTCTTCATTATCCGTTACCGGCTTTCCGGAATCATCATACACAGGGACCTTCGCAACGTCGGAGGCTTTAGGCACGGACAGCTCGATGGCGTCGCCGTACTTTTTCTCGTCACCGCTTCCGCCGGCTTTGTCCTGCCCTTTCAGGCGCAGGATGTGAGCAGGGATATGTATCTCGACAAAGCCCTCTTTTATCAGTTCTGTATCATTATCACTGATGCCCTGACCCGAGAGCGAAAAGTCAACTGTATAAATAAACTTATGTCCTGAGTTGGAGTTGGGGGCAGACCAAACGTAACCGTCTATCTCTGGTGTATTGTCTTTTGCATTATCGTCCTTGAAAGCCGCAGAATAATCGGCGCCGCCTGTCAGCTTTATCTCAAACAGGTTTATAGTATGAGCATATTGTATCGTATCGTCGGCAAAGGTGACAATAGGTGCGGCATTCGAGAACATCATCGCCGCAGCCGACAAGCCGCTTACAATATGCTTTATCAGGCTGACAAATCTATTTCTCATCCTTATCTTCCTCCTCGTTGTCATCCCGTATGAAAAGGAATGCGTGATTGACCTCACAAGTGAAAATCAACTGTCCGCCCCGTCGGGTCCCGGACCGCTGTGCCATACCTCAGTCCGGAAAATGAAGCAGTAAGATCGGGGACAAAACAGACAGCTGAAAGGGCATAATTCTCAATTGTATATACTTATAATTAATTATATCAAATTATGAACGATTTGTCAAGACAAAAAGAAGAAATTATACTATATATTTTAAAAGAAAAAAGCCGCCCCTCACGGCTTGTTAATCAATTATTAAAAAAGCCGTATGCCCGAAGACATACGGCTGCTGTGTTTTATCACGGGGGTGCGGGATTTGAAGATCACACCCGCAACGGCGGGGCCTGCGTTGATCGCGATGGCTGCGCCGATCTGGAAGAACTCGCTGGGCGGGTAGCCGAGCTTTTTGGTGATGGCCTTTGCAAGCTCGTCCCTTGCCTTGATGTCGCTGCCGTAAACAACGCAGTAGGGCGTTTTGGGGATTATCTCGTCGGCCGCCAGCTCGATTATCTTCGGGATAACGGCCTTGTCGCCGCGTACCTTGGTGTGGGTCTTGATCTCGTGGTCGTGTATGCGCATGATCGGCCTGAGCCCCATCACCTCTCCGACAAAGGCAGCCGCCGAGGGGATACGTCCTGACTTGCGGGCGTACTTGAGCGTGTACATGGCAAAATAGATAACGCAGTTGCGGATCCAGTCCTCGATGTACTGCACGATCTCCTGCGCCGAGCAGCCTTTCTTTATCTTCGAGCAGGCCTGTATCAGCGGGAAGCCGTAGGTGCCCGTGTAGCCCTCGCCGTCAATGTTGTATATGTTGAACTTGCCCTTTGCTTCGGGGTGGTTCTCAAAGAAGTTGTCGGCCGCCATGCAGGCGTTGTTGTAGGTCGCGCTGCCGCGGCTGTTGATGGTGGCGTTTATCAGGTCGGTGTAGCCGTCGTTGTAGACCTCGGTGAACAGCTCCTCGTATTCAAAGGCGGTTATCTGAGAGGTTATCGGAATGCCGTCGTACTCGTCGAGCATCTTGTAGAACTTCTCGTTGTCAAAATCCACGCCGCTGACGTAGGTCTTGTCGCCCATCGCGACCTTGAAGGGGATGACCGTGATGCCAAGCTCCTTTTCGTACTCGGGGCTGATGTCAGAGGCGGCGTCAGTCATAAGTTTGATCTTTGCCATTTTTTGTTTCTCCTTTCGGAAGTGTTCGTCTTTTTATTCCCATTCAAACCTCGTCAGCTGACCCTCAAGGCCGAGGTCGGGGTAGTCCCACTGCCTCAGCACCTCGTAGCAGGCGATCGCCACGGAGTTTGAAAGATTAAGGCTTCGTAATGTCCTGCGCATCGGTATCCGCAGGCAGCTTTCCTTGTTGTCGTGCAGCAGCTCCTCGTCCAGCCCCTTGTCTTCCCGCCCGAAGATCAGGTAAACGGGCTTGTCCTCGGGGTAGACGACGCCGCTGTGAACGTTCAGCCCTTTGGTGGTGAAGAAGTAGAAGGCGCCCTCGTTCTGCTCAAAGAAATTGTCCAAATTATCGTACTCGTAGATCTCAAGCTTGTCCCAGTAGTCGAGACCCGCGCGTTTGAGCTGCTTGTCGGTGATCGTGAAGCCGTAGGGCCGCACAAGATGCAGGGCAGCGCCCGTGACGGCGCAGGTTCGGGAGATGTTTCCCGTATTCTGGGGTATCTGCGGCTCTACAAGGACAATGTTCAGTTTATGCAAGTTTTGTGCCTCCGTTCAAAGCGAGGTGTAGCTGGAGAGCTCGTTCATGCCCTTCAGTCTGTAGAGCTGGGGCTCGAACATGATCCCGTCTGTCCAGTCCGTCCCGTAGCTGTAGGTCTTCTTGATCGCCGCCTGAGTGAAGGTCGAGGCTCTGTCCATGGCTATCGGAAGGCTGTCGCCCTGCAATATCCCGCCGATGAGTATGCTTGCGAACATATCGCCGCTTCCCGAATAGCTGATCGGGACGTAGTCGCCGACGACTTTCCAGAAGCTGCTGCGGCGCTTGTCATAGCCCACCGTGCATATCCCGTGAGCCGAGGAAGGCACGCTGGTTATCACGACGATCTCGGGCCCCAGCTGAGACAGCCGCACAAGCCACGAGCGTATCGCCGCCACGTCGAGGGTGCCCTCGGGGTAGTCCTCGCCGAGGAGTATCGCAGCCTCGGTCAGGTTCGGGGTGATAATATCCGCCACCGCCGCAAGCTCGCTCATTCTCGAGCACAGCTCGGGGGTGTAGGTCTGGTAGCTCTTGCCGTTGTCGCCCATCACGGGGTCAACGACCTTGAGCGCCTTCGGAAAGCTTCGGAAGAATTCAAGGCAGTGGTCGATCTGCTCGCTGGTGGCAAGGAAGCCGCTGTAGATGCAGCTGAACTCGGTGCCGAGCCGCTTGTAGTGTTCGAGCGTCGGCGAGAGATAGTCTGTGAGATCGCGCATCACGAACTCGCCGTAGCCTGTGTGAGCCGAAAGGACTGCTGTCGGTACGGGGCAGACCTGCACTCCCATTGCCGAGAGCACGGGGATTATGACGCTCAGCGAGCATCTGCCCAGCCCCGAGATATCATGTATTGCTGCGACCCTCTTGGGTCCCGTCATTAAGATCAAGTCCTTTCGCATATTCGCATAGATTACATTTCATTATAACACATATATTAAAAAATTGCAATACTTAATTTTAACTTCTGTCATCTTCCCTCTGCAAGGGCTTCTTCTTTTCTGATTACGCGGCAGAGCAGCGCCACGGAGGCGGTCATCATTATCAGCTCGGTGACGGGCTGCGCCCAGATCATTCCGCCGAAGCCGAAGGCCTTGTTCAGTATCAGCAGCAGCGGAACGTAGAGGAAGAGCTGCCGTACAAGAGTTATCGCAAAGGCGTACTGGGGCTTGCCCATAGCCTGGAAGGACATCCTGCTCATCGACACCGCGCCGACGAAGGGCAGTATCCACATGATCGTCCTCAGCACGCGGCTGCCGATCCGTATGACCTCGTCGGTGTCGCTGAAAAGGCCGATCAGCTGAGGCGCGAAGATGCCGTAGACGAGCATTATGAAAAGCTCGGTGCCGCTGCATACAAGGACTCCCGCTTTCAGGACGCTTATCATTCTGCGGTAGCGACGGGCACCGTAGTTATAGCCCATTATCGGCTGGGTGCCTGCGGCGTAGCCCTGATAAACATAGTTCCCGAGGGAGAGCAGCTTCTGCGAAACGCCCATTGCCGCGACGGTAAGCTCGCCGTAGTCCACGGCAAGGTTGTTGTTTACGATATACGCCGCCGAGGTCAGCAGGGTCTCGAGCGTTGCGGGAACGCCCACCCAGAAGATCTCTTTCAGGATCTCGGAGGTGGGGCGGATATATTTGACCGACGGCCGCAGCAGGGTCTTTCCCCTGAGATAGTACATCACCGAGATGCCCATGCTCACGGCGTTCCCGAGGATAGTTGCGATGGCGGCGCCTCTTATCCCGAGCCCGAGCGCAAAGATAAAGATCGGGTCAAGGACGATGTTCGCAGCCGTTCCCGCGATCATTCCCATTATCGAGTAGCGGACGGAGCCCTCGCTGCGCAGCAGCTGGCCAAAGGTGTAGCTGCCCATCGTGAAGATGCTTCCCATAATGATAACGGACACATACTGTTCGGTGTAGGCGAAGGTGTTGTCCTTGGCGCCGAGGCCGCGGACGATCACGGGCAGCAGCGCCAGCCCGAGAGCGGTCACGATCAGGCTGTTGAAGACCGTCAGCGAGAAGCCCGCAGTTACGCTGCGGCAGGCTTTTTCGTCATCACCTGCGCCGAGGCTCCGTGCGATCAGCGAGGATGCTCCAGAGCCTACCATGTTAGAGATCGCGATCGTCACCATCATCACGGGGTAGGCAAGGTTCACTGCCGCAAGCCTGTAGTCGTCGTGCATCAGCCCGATGAAATATGTGTCCACAAGGTTGTAGAGCACCATGATTATCATGCCTGCGATCAGCGGAACGCCCAGCTTGACCACAGCCAGCGCAGGCCGCTCGTCCCGCAGGACGTATATTCGTTTGTCTTCCTTTGAAACAGTCTCCAAGTCTATCACCGTATGTTAATTATTTCAGCTCGAAGTCAAGTGCCGCGAAGCTTCCGCTGAGGGGCACGCGGTATTTCTCCGCAAGCTTCGGGCCGCAGGAATTTGAGCCCACGCCTGCCATTGCAAAGTCTGCACAAAGCACGGTGCAGCCGCACTTTTCAAGCTCGTGGCGATGCCCCTTGCCTGCGAGCTCCTCCTGTGTGTACTCGCTCACATTGAACGAGAAGCCTGCGCCGCTGCTGACTTCAAGCGTGTCCGCGCCGTTTGTTACCGTCAGGCGCTTTGTCCCGAAGTGTGAGGAATTTTCCTGCGGACGGATATACGGCTCGTACATCTCGCAGACCTTGGCTGAGTAGGTGCCGATGCGGCAGGCCTGATGCTTGTCGCAGTAGCTCTCTGTCGGGCCGTATCCGTAGTAGCTCACGTCCGCAAAGCTCTTGTCAAGGAACAGCCGCAGCCCGAAGCGCGGCAGCAGCCCGACCTTGATCTCGTCACACTCAAGCTCTGCCGAGACGCTGAGCCTGCCGTCGCCGTAGATGCGGTACTCGGCTCTTACCCTTGCAAACGGCCTGTAGATGCTGCGGCCGAAGCCCGTATATGCCCTGATGACTGCGCAGCCGTTCCCGCTGTCAAGCTCGGCCGAGGTCTCGTAGATCTTTACATCGTGATCCTTGAGATAGGCTCGCTGCCAGTCCCAGCGCATAGTGTCGTTGTCGGTGGGGGCTCTGTAGAAATTGAAAGCCATCGGGCGTTCAAGCAGCTCGCGGCCGTCCTTGCATATCGAGCAGAGCTCTCCGCGCCTGCGGTCAAAGACAAAGCGCGTTCCGCCGGCCTTTACCGTGAAGCTCAGCGGCTCCTCCGAAAGCTCGGGCAGGGAGGTGCAGGCGGGACGTTCACAGGCCTTGCCCTCGCAGAGCTTTATCTGCTCGAAGCCGACCTCGCGGCCGTCGCGCTTGTCGGTGAAGATAAAGCAGATGTAGGTCTCGCGCTCAAAGTCGGCTGCGGCCTCGGGAACGGTGACGCTGCACTCGCCCTCTGCGGGCAGCGAATATGCGACCTCGCCCGAGCAGAGAACGCCGCGCTCGTCGGTTATCTCGTAGCGGCAGTCATAAAGCTCGTCGGCGGCTGCAAAGTGCAGTATGCTTTTGAAAACAAAGCCGTCTCTGCCGCCCGTGACCCTCACGGGGCGGTACACCTGCTTTACCTCCAGCAGACCCGTGTGGGGCGTCCTGTCAGGAAACACAAGCCCGTCACAGCAGAAATTCCCGTCGTGTACAGCCTCGCCGAAGTCGCCGCCGTAGCCGTATTTGGTGTCCGCATTTTTGTACTCGTCAAGTGGGAATGCGTGATCGCACCACTCCCAGACAAGGCCGCCCATAAAGCGGTCTGATTTCATGAAGGTTTGGTAGTAGTCCTCCATGTCTCCCGAGCTGTTGCCCATGGCGTGACAGTACTCGCAGAGCAGCAGAGGCCGCTTTTCCGCGTTATTCTCAAGGTAACTCATCATGTCGCCGACGGACATATACATCTCCGAGACCATGTCGAGAACGTCGTTCGGTGTGCCGTCAAGGCAGTGGGTGCTCTCGTAGTGTACCGGGCGCGAACTGTCCAATTTTTTGACCAGCTCTGCGCCGGCCTTGAAATTCTCGCCCCAGCCGCTCTCGTTGCCGAGGCTCCAGATCACCACGCAGGGGCGGTTGATGTCGCGTTCGACAAGCAGCCTGTGGCGGTGGAGTATGGGAGTCCTGAAACGCCTGTCTCCTGCTATGAGCGCGATGCCGTTGTAGCCGCCCTCTCTGTCCCAGTTGAAGTTCTGATACTCGTTTACGCAGCCGTGGCTCTCGATGTCGGCCTCGTCGATGACGTAGAAGCCGTACTCGTCGCAGAGGCGGTAGAACTCGGGCGCGTTGGGGTAGTGCGAGGTGCGGACGGAGTTTATGTTGTGCTGCTTCATCAGCTCGAGGTCGCGGCGCATCTGCGCTTCATCGGCGTAATAGCCCGTGTCGGGGTAGCTGTCGTGGCGGTTCACACCGAGGAATTTGATCTTTTTCCCGTTCAGCAGGTAAACGCCGTCCCTGATCTCGCTCGTGCGGAAGCCCACGCGCTCGGCGATGACCTCGCCTTCGGAGCGTATGATGAGCGTGTAAAGATACGGGGTCTCGGCGCTCCAGAGCTTCGGGGCCCCAAGCTTCGCCTCAAAGCGCTCGCCGTCGCCGACCGCTCCCGAAAGCAGGCAGGCGCCGCCGTCAAGCAGCTCGATCTCGGCGGCTGCTCCCTTGGGCGTGAAGGCGAAGCCGCCGTTCATGTTGGCCTCGATTCGGAAGTTTCTGAGCCGCTTCTCGGGGCGTGAGAGCATATACACGTCCCTGAATATCCCCGAGAGGCGGAACTTGTCCTGATCCTCGAGATAGGTGCCGTCGCACCATTTAAGCACCGCGCAGACTATCTCGTTGCTGCCATCGCGGAGCAGGCCGGTGATGTCAAATTCCGTGAGCCTGTGGCTCACCTGGGTGTAGCCCGCGAACTGCCCATTGACGTAAAGATAGAGGCAGCTGTCAACGCCCTCGAACACGAGAATGCGGCGCAGCCCGTCAGGGATATAACTGTACATTTTTTTGTACACACCCACGGGGTCGTCGTCGGGGACGAACGGCGGGTCGAAGGGTATGACATAGCTGACGTTTGAATACTGCGGGCGGTCAAAGCCGTGCAGCTGCCAGTTCGACGGCACGGGTATCTTCTGCCCGAAGCGCATGGACGGAAAGTCGTCGGGCAGGTCGATGATGCTGTCAAAGTATTCAAACTCCCACTCGCCGTTCAAAAGCTCGAAGCGGCGCGAGTCCCTGCGGTCGTCCGTCGGCTGCTGATCTTCTGAAAAGGGAATGAAATAAGCCCTGGGCGGCAGGGTGCCCAGCTCGGGCATTTCAGTGTTTTCGTGCAGTGTCATGAAGCTTCTGGCAGAGCCCTTTGCTGCGATCTTTGATATATCCATATATTCGTCCTCCTTCCGGCGGTGCTGTCAAAGCCGATAATGATATGATAGCACAAATCAGAGGACTTTTCAAGCGGTGCTGAGAAAACAAGTCCGCAGGCTTTACTTTTTTAATAAAATGTGATATAATCATATCGGATATCACATCAGGCATCAAAATATCCGCCGTCGCGGAAGAACGACAGAAAGAACATTGCTATGGCAGATGCAAGCAAGAGAAAGAAAAAAAGAAAGAAATACTTAAAGCTCAGGAAAAACAGAATATGGCACTCGCTGGTGATGTTCCTGATCGTTACGATCGCTGCGGCGGCGCTGCTGGTGGTGTTCATCGTGTCGGTGCTTTATTTCTCTGTTGACAAGGGCATCACGGGCGAGTACGAGACCGCGTGGAAGATGGCCGAGCTTTACAGGAACGTGACCGATGAGGGCGACAGGTATCTGTCCTTTGATGTCATGGACACCGACTATTACATAACAGACAAGAACGGCAAGGTCGTTCATTCAAAGGGAAAAAACACCTGCGGCGAGGAGGGCTATCTCTACGCTATCGCTCTCGAGGGCAACATTGACGAGGACGGAAAGCTGCTTGGATCTCCCGAGGGAGTATCGACTGTCCTGCACCGCGACACCGAGGACCCCGTGCTCGGCGGCTACGAGGACGGCGCCATCTATATTGATTACAAAAGGCTGGTCGGAAAGGTGTTCGATGTCTTTTACACGAACACGGGCAAGGACAAGACAGATGAGGACGTGAGCATGGAGCTTCCCGTCTGGGAGGAAGTTGATCTCGGCAGCGGCGAGACGCTGTTCTTTAAGGCGAAGGTCTCCTTTAAGGACACAAATCTGGTGTTCTTTGTGGTGATGTTCCTTGTGTCGGGAGCGCTGTTCGCGATACTGCTGCTTGTTATGATGATCTCGACGATCTCGAAGGCGATAAATCAGCACAGGGTCAACAAGCTGTTCTTCACCGATATGCAGACAAAGGGGCACAACTGGCTGTGGTTCCTGTTGCGCTCGGAACAGACCCTGAGAAGGATAACGAGCGCCAAAAAGAGCTTTGCACTCATCGACCTCGAGCTTGCGGGCTACAGGCGGTACTGCGTCTGCCATTCCGTTGATGACGGCGAGGCAAGGCTTGTCGAAACAAACAACGCGCTCTGCGCAATGCTCGGGAAGAAGGAACTTTGCGCCCACAGCAGCGAGCACCGTTTTGCCCTGCTGCTCGAATACGCCGACAGGGACGCCCTGCAAAGGCGCATCGGCTCGATGCTCTCGGGGCTCGGCGGGATAGGCGCTCACGGCTTTGCCTTCCACGCAGGCGTGTTCCTGATACCGCCGGAGGAACGCGGCGGCTTCCTCGGCAGGCGGAAGGACGTTGACATCGAGAGCGACTACAACAATGCTTGCAGCGCCCGAGCCACCCTTGAAGACCGCAGCGAGTCGGCGGCGGCCTTCTTCGAGGACAAGCTGGTCGAGGATCAGAAATGGGAGGCCACTGTCACCGAGATGCAGCAGAGGGCTCTTGCGGCAGAGGAGTTCGTGGTCTACTATCAGCCGAAGTACGACCCGAGGACAGGAGAGCTGAGAGGCGCCGAGGCGCTTATCCGCTGGCAGTCGCCCGAGCACGGCTTCATCACGCCGTACAGGTTCATTCCGATATTCGAGAAGAACGGCTTCATCACGGAGATCGACCACTACATGATACAGCACGTTGCAAGAGATCAGCGGCGCTGGCTGGATATGGGCTATCGCTGCGTGCCTGTGTCTGTCAATGTTTCGAGGGCGCATTTCATCGAGCCCGACCTTGCCGAACAGATACGCGACATGATCGACCGTGAGGGCACTCCTCACAGCCTCATCGAGATAGAGCTGACCGAGAGCGCCTTCTTTGACGACAAGAACGCCATGATAAACACTATCACAAAGCTAAAGCAGTACGGCTTTGCGGTGTCGATGGACGACTTCGGCTCGGGCTATTCGTCGCTCAATTCCCTGAAGGATATGCCGCTTGACGTGCTCAAGCTTGACGCGGAGTTCTTCCGCGGAGAGGCCGCAGGCACCGACCGCGGCGAGATCGTTGTTTCCGAGGCGATCAAGCTTGCCAAGAGCCTGAATATGCGCACGGTCGCCGAGGGCGTCGAGATCAAGGATCAGGTCGATTTCCTTGCGGCACAGGGCTGCGATATGATACAGGGCTATTACTTCGCCAAGCCGATGCCTGCGCAGGATTACGAGGAGCGCATGAAAAACGGCAGGGCAGAAGGCGCCGAGACTTGACAGAAATGGTAATATATGCTATTATATAGCTGGACAGATTCCATAACAAGGAGGTAAATACTATGGGCTTTTTATCCAAGCTTTTCGGAGGCGGTGCCGAGAAGGCAGCAAACGATCTTTTCAACGAGTTCTGGAAGGACGCTGGCGGCTCGCCTGTTCCTGCGGACGGCGGCTCTCAGACGCAGCAGGCGCCTGTTCAGCAGGCAGCAAAGTCGGGACAGTCGGGCTTTTCGTGGGGTCCCGTGATGCCGGACGAGGAGAACCAGTTCAACTTCGGCGGAGCCTATCACGATTACTTTGAGCGGATATACCGTGCAGAGTTCCCCGCTTATCAGCTGGATAAGCAGTTCGCGCCCAACGGCAGGGCAACGGTCTTTACTTTTTATAAGGACGGCCGAAAGGTGCTGGCGGTAGAGGTCATCTCCGAGAAGAGCTCGCCCTACAAGCTGAGACGCAGCTGCCAGGCGGAAGGTGTGGCCTATCTGCGCTTCTACTACGACCATGACGGCTGGTGGAACACCAGAAGATATGTTACAGAGCGCACAGGAAAGGCTCTGGGCCTGTAAAAACAGAATAAAAGCAGAAAGAGAACGCTCAGCGCCTGCGGCGGATCAGGCACAGGCCGCGTTACGGCTTCGCAGGCAGCCGCCTGTGTACGGTCTTGTACATCCAAGAATTTTCTTGGATTTAATTTCTTCTCTTTCTGCTTTTTTATGTTTAGGCAATACCGCACAACCATTGTGCGCAAGATGCGCAGTCAGATTTTTCGTCAGATTGCCTAAATTCGACGCAGGAAGGCTGACG
>CAMNBY010000207.1 GCA_946533615.1 uncultured Clostridia bacterium | reverse complement strand
CCGCACAAAAAAATGTTTTTGCCCCCGCGGAATTTGACGACGAACTTCCACAGCCCGCTCCCGAGCCTCAGACACCTGCTCCCGAGCCCGTTCAGGTACAGCCGCAAGTCCGGGTACAGCAGCCTGCTCCCGCTCCTGCGCCTGCTCCGACAGCAGCCCCCGCACCCGCTCCGACACCTGCACCCTCTGCTCCCGCAAACACCCCCAAAGGCGGCGGAGCACTCGGTATCCTGCTGGCGATAGTCCTGATAGCACTGATAATCGGCGTGATCGTCTTTGACATACTGTACCTCAAGGGCGCGATCGAATTCGGCAAAAAAAGCGTGATGCTCGGAGATGCCGCAGCAGCTCTGACAAAATGCCGGTGATCCCGGAAAAACGTAACGGTACCCTGTCCCAAAGCGGACAAGGTACCGTTTTTGCGTCCCAAAAAGAAGCGCTCCGCAAAGCGATTCGCTCAGTGAATAGTGAAGAGTGAAAACTGAAAATTGAAAATTGAAAAGTGAAAAGTGAATAGTTATGGTATCGCCTTCGGCGATGATACGGACATTCGGGTTTCGGGTCGGGGGCTTTTGCCGGTGCGAAATAATTGTAAAAAAGGGCGTTTTGATCTCCGCCGAGCTGTAACGTTCCACCCGGAACAAGCCCTCCTGACGGCTGCACCGCCGCCTCATTCACAAAGTGAAACCGCCTCCCCTCTGGGGAGGCCTCGCAAGGCTTCGCCAAGCGCCCGATTGAAAGCTGGTGGGGGAATCAAAAAACACGACCCCTAACGTTCCACCCGGAACAAGCCTTCCCAACGGCTGCACCGCCGCCTCATTCACAAAGTGAAACCGCCTCCCCTCCGGGGAGGCCTCGCTAAGCTTCGCCAAGCGCTCGATTGAAAGCTGGTGGGGGAATCAAAAAAGAGCTAACCCCCGATGAAAGGAGGTCATCGGGGGTTGCAAGTAATGTTATATGAAGGAAACCGGAATTCTTTTTTCAGCGCAGAGCATTTGCCTGCCCTGCCTACGAGTTTATTATAACATAGGGGTGTCACAAACCTGTAACAGAGAACAGCCAAATAAGGCGGCTGATTGTAAATTTTTCGTGAACAGCACTTTTTTACTTGCCGAACAGACCGTTGCGGACAGGCGCCGCCCAGGAGTATTGCTCCATGTATTGACCCAGCTTTGCGGCGGGAACGTTCACGCCGTCAAGAAAATCGTAGAAGTCGCAGCGGAGCATCGAGCGGTCAACACTGTAGCAGCCCTTGGTGTTTGCAACGATCTCCTTCGGAACACCGCAGCGGCTAAGGGTCTTGCGTATGTCGTAGATTATGTTGCGAATGTAGGCGCGTTTTTCGCTGCCGTCTTCCTCTTCCTTGAAAAGCAGCCACCGCAGCTCGTCCTCGGAGACCATCGCTCCGCGCTTGTCGATAAGATACGCCAGCACCTCTTTGCTGTCCTTGCGGTCAAACCTCAATGGCGTTGTGCCGTAAAAAACCTCGAAATGCCCGAAGCACTGCACCCGCAGCTCTTTTATCGGGTGGCGCAGATGACTCAGCGCCTCGCTCAGCTCCTCTTCGGTGACGGGCTTTACAAGATAACCGCTGACGTAAAGGCTCAGAGCCTCGGCCTTGTAGTCGGCCTCGGCGTGACCTGTGTAGATCATTATGTTCATGCGCGGAAATTTCTCGGAAAGATGACGCGCAAGATCAATGCCGTTCAGCGTCCCTCCAAGATCAAGGTCAACAAACGCCACGTCAATGTCGTTGTTGTCGGCGTAGTCCATGAAATCGGGAAGACGCACAAAACCCTCGTGGCTGCCGTTCGGGTCAAGCTTTTTCAGCTTTCGGATAAGGGCGCTGACCGCCAGGCTCTCGTCGTCAATTACCGCTGTTACCATCGCTCGTCACTTCTCCTTTCCGGACTGTTGTGCTTCGGAAGATCATGCGCCGCTTGTCAAGTCTTTCACCTTTCCCTCGGGGGGGGGTAAAAGCCTTGCCTTTTTTGGGGATAGTAATGTCCGCAACCGTCCAGCCGTCCTCGCGGCGAATGTCCAGCCTGCCGCCGCACATCTGCTGAAGGCGGCTCTCGGCATTTGCAAGCCCTATGCCTCCCTTTCCAAGCGTCTCGGCGTTCAGGTCGAAGCCCGCGCCGTTGTCTCTTACCTCAACGTGGAAGCCCTCCTCGTCCTCGTAGGAAACAAGCACCACCCTGCCGCTCTCGGAATAGCGATCTATCCCGTGCTTTACGGCGTTTTCGGCAAGCGGCTCGATGCTCAGCGAGGGCACACTGAAATCCACAGCTCTGAGGTCAAAGTCAAAGCTGAAGCGCTTTGCGGGGTCCGCGTACTCGATGGCAAGGTATTCCTTGATCGCCTGCACCTCCTGCTCGAAGGGCACAAGTGCAGCGCTGTTTGTGGCGTCGATGTTGTTTCTCAGGTAACGCGCAAAGTGCCCGATAAGCTCCGAGGCCTTTTCGGGGTCGGTCACGCAGACCTCCTGTATCGCAAGCATCGCGTTGTTGATGAAATGGGGCTTGATCTGCGCCTGCATCAGCGTGAGCTTGGTCTCGGCCAGCTCGGTCTTTGCGTGCTCGAGCGCATAGCCGTATCTCAGCGTTACCTCGGTCTTGTTCTTTTCGTAAAGCATGAACATTATCAGCTCCGAGATCGACACCATGGTGTTGTTGAAGTAGACCGTCGCCGAGGAAAGCATTCCCATGATAAAGCCGACAGTCGGGAACACCACCGCGATGGCGATTATGCGCAGGAAAAACGGGTCGGCCTGCTTGCGGTAGATAAATACCAGTATTCCCGCAAACAGGAAGATGCCGAGGGTGAAGCCCTGCCACAGGTAGAAGCCCCATTCGCGCTGATAAAGATTATCCTCGGTGAAGGAATAAAGGATATCGGCAAAGGGCGTGGCAATAAGCAGGATAACGGCAGGCGCCGCAAGCAGCTGATAGCCCGAGATTATCCTTGCAAGGCGGGTGTCGTCGTTCCTGTTTGCAATGTGTATCTTGATGACCTGCAAAAAATAGATGGTCAGCAACGCGCCCATCAGGTAGTAGAGGAACACTCCCGCCTCCATCATAAACCTTGCGACAGGCGTTGTAAGGCCGCCGCAGCATAGAGACATATCGTCGGCGAGGTTATAAAAGAACACAAGGATAAAAAAGCCGATGAGCTCGCCGGTCATGGGGATATCGACCTGGCTCAGCAGCTCGTCGTTTTTATCCTTCCGCGCTCCCAGCAGCATGATCGCGATGAGCAGCACCAGAAAGATCTCGTTCCAGGTCTCGATTATTATCCGGATCATAGTAACGGTGCCAACCCGCTGGAACATCTCGGTCATTCTTTCACTTCCTTTGCTCCGGAAAGTCACATAAAGCCCTGCCGGGCGCCCGATCAAAAAACAGTGGGTGAATTAAAAAAAGTCTGAGGGCAAACAAAATTTTACTCGACCCCTGACGTTCCACTCGGAACAAGGCACCCCAACGGCAAGGACGCAGCCTCATTCACAGAGTGAAACTGCCTCCCCTCCGGGGAGGCTCATAAAGCCTTGCCAAGCGCCCGATTGAAAAATGGTGGGTGAATCAAAAAGCCCACCGCCCTTAGAGGGCGGCGCTGAGACTTAGGCCGGGCGATGAATTGAAACATTGGTGGGTGAATTAAAAAAAGTCTGAGGGCAAATAAAGTTTTACTCGCCCCCTGACGTTCCGCTCGGAACAAGGCACCCCAACGGCAAGGACGCAGCCTCATTCGCAGAGGCGCCCACCGCCCTTAGAGGGCGGCGCTGAGACTGCGGCCAAGCGATGAATTGAAACATTGGTGGGTGAATTAAAAAAGAGAGCCGTTCCAGCCCCAGTCGGGGGTGGCGAAGCAGCTGACGTAGATCCTGTCGGGGGAGATGCCGAGCTGCTGTGATACTGCGTCGGTGATGCTGCCCGCGAGAGTGTCGAGGGCGGAGTGGATTGCGTTTCCGTAGAGCGAGACCTGCGCGATGGCTGCGGGCTCGTCGGTGCCGCGGAAATAGAGGGTCTGCTGCTCGAGGCCGACCATGAGCCAGCCTTCGCTTTTTCCGGGTACAGCAGTGATGGCCTTGCCGAGTGCGGTCTTGATGTTGGTCTCTGCCTCGCGGCTGATCTGAGCGTTTGTCTTGATGTTGATAAAAGGCATAGTTACTGCTCCTTTCGGTAAGATCAAAGTATCATGGACTCGTCGATGTCGTCCTCCAGCTCCTCGCCGTTAAGCAGGGCGCGGAGGTTGTTGACCTCTTCCTCGGTGAGGGTAACGCCCTTGCCCATGCGGGTGTGGTCGGGGTTCCACTCGCGTATGTCGTACTTGGGCTCGTGGTCGCTCCAGGACACCATGTTGAGCTCCTTTGTCCAGCCTCTTGCGTTCTCGGAGAGCACGCCAAGGCTCTTTGTGATCTCGAATTTCAGTTCTGCCATAATGATCTTCCTTTCTTGGGTTTATGTGATTTTTGGATAGGTTTGGTTAGTGCGGAGCGGCCGTTGGAGGGGTGTTTCGCCGACTGCGGTCGGCGACAAGGGCGCTGCCCTTGACCTGCCAAGGGGCTAAGGCCGCCCCTTGGATCTCGGCCGATTTGTGACTATTATTCTTCTGTGTTTTCCGAGTGGTCAAACAGGATCTCGGCCACAAGCTGCATCAGCTGCCTGCGGAGTATCACGCCTGCCAGCACCAGCTCGAGGCAAACCGCCAGTACAAACGCGGGAACGCCCCACAGCGACCCGATGCAGATATCCGCGCACAGCACGATCGCCGCAGCGGCGGTGTTTCTCTTCCAGCGTATCATGATAGCGAACAGAACTGCGCCTGCCGTGAAGGCCGCGGCTCCTGCCGAGGTCATGATCCACACGCCGACGAACAGCCCGCCGACTGCGCCCCAGGCGAACTTCGGCTTGTTCAGCACCAGCGCCATTGAAAGCACTGCCCCGCAGAGCAGGTAGAACAGCCAGCCCTTTGTGGCGGCACTCAGCCAGATCACGCCTGCGCCGACGATGGCGGCGACTATCAGCCTTACAACGCCGATGCGCTCGATAAGCGCCCTGATGCGTGCGGGGAGCATATTCGACACTGCCGCCCACAGCGGCTTGTAGTTGATGACGAACACCATCAGGAACAGCAGCAGCAGGTTCAGCTTGCCCATGCCGTTATTGAAGCGCATCACGTTTATCACCGTCATCATGATAAGGATAACGTTGTTGAGCACCAGCTTGGGGATATTAAGGTTGAAGGGGACGATCTTTCTTGAGTCATAGGCGCGGATAATGAACACGACCAGATAGCTTGCGACCGTCGAGAGCGGCGGCCCGTAGAGGCCGATGGTCGGTATCAGTATTATGTTGAGCCCGACGTTTATCACGCCCGAGAACAGGCTTGTGACAAGCGAGCGGGTGGTGCGCCTTGATGTCAGGTAGATAGACCCGAGGAACGTCACGAAGCAGGAGAACACCGAGGAATAAATGAGTATCGGCGAATACCTTGCGGACTCGTGGAACTCGGGGCCCAGCCAGATATTTGTCAGGGGATCGACGATCATCAGGCAGCCCGCGGCGATTATATACAGCAGGCACTGATTGAGGTTGAAGACGTTTGAATAGAACTCCTCGCGGTCGTCGGAGTCGTCCTCGAGGATAGCGGACATATTCCAGGCCTGGCCGAACATGAAGTAGACCGTCGCCACAAGGTTCGGTATCTTATACGAGGCCGAGAGCACGCCGTTCGGGCCTGCGCCGAGGTAGTGGGTCGTCATGAAGGAATCCGAGCTGTTGGTAATGAGCCACAGCAGCTGCGCGGGTATCAGCGGGATAGAATAGCGCAGCATGGTGGACATCATTTCGCGGTCGATGCTCCTGAAATCGAGATACCTCCAGAGCTTTGCGGTGAAGGTCAGGAAAATGACCGACAGGAAGTCCGACACGATGATGGAGAGCAGGTAGCCCGTATTTCCCATCTTGAAGACCATGATGAACAGCACGGTGCCTGTGAGAGTCAGGAAGGTCGTCAGTATCCCGTTGAAGGCGAAGAGCTTGACCTTTTCCAGCGCCCTGACGAAGGTGGAATAAAGCAGCTTCAGGCTGGACGTGACGATATAGACATACAGCAGCAGGGAATAGCCGTTCAGGTATTTGTCCGCTATCCCCGAGACGGCGACGATAGGCAGGATAACGCCGAG
Source organism: uncultured Clostridia bacterium (assembly GCA_946533615.1). Classification (GTDB taxonomy): domain Bacteria; phylum Bacillota; class Clostridia; order Oscillospirales; family Ruminococcaceae; genus FB2012. Next base: position 437 of record CAMNBY010000207.1, on the reverse strand, counting down.
TATGGCAAAGCCTGCGGCGCAGATGATATTGCCGATGGTAAAGACATTCTTTTTTGAGAACGCCTTGTCGAGCCCGAAGCGGATAACGGCCTCGCTTATCGTCATGGTTACTACAGGCTGGAGCCAGTTTGCGATCTGGGTAATGACGTCGTTTACGCCCAGCTCCGCCCGCGAGAGGTAGGTGGTGTAGACCTTTACCAGCAGGATAACTAAGATCTTCGAGCTGAAAGACCCGACGGCAAAGATCACGGTATTTGAAAACAGCTTTTTATAGCTGCTCTTTTTAGGTGCGGTCTCTGACATTATATTACATTCCTTTGTTTTACAAGGCAACACCGCACGACCCCTGTGCATCAGATGCGCCGTCCAGATTTTCGTCAGATTGCCTAAATTCGACGCAGGCTTGCAAGCGAAGTTCACTTCGCTTTACGCAACGT
>CAMNBY010000206.1 GCA_946533615.1 uncultured Clostridia bacterium | reverse complement strand
GCGTCAGCCTTCCTGCGTCGAATTTAGGCAATCTGACGAAAAATCTGACTGCGCATCTTGCGCACAATGGTTGTGCGGTATTGCCCTAAGCTTTTTTACAACACGGACGAGATCAAAGGCGAGCCCACCTCGGATTCCCCGAAGATCGCCCAGGGCGAGACCTTTACCCTGAGCTTCGACTGGAGCATCGTCAACAACATCATGACCGAGCAGGGCAGAGTCTATAAGTACGTCGCCGACCTCGACCTCGAGAACCTTGCTATCGTTCCCAAGGACGGCTGGCTCTACTCCGACGGCACGCACATCGGCTCCTACAGCGTTACCGAGGACGGCACCTTCACCGTTGAGCTTATCCCCGAGGAAGTGGAGAATGAGTCAAACGTTGCGGGCGGCGCTATCATTGCTGCGTCGCTTGATGCGGACGCCGACCGCACTATCCCCGACGGCGCGCAGATCACCGTCAGCGCCGCCGACTTCACAAACGATATAATCTATTGAAAACCCGGCTCTGTCAAGCTGACAAAGAGCGCCACGGGCTCCCTGACCAACGAGAACGGCAGGCCGACCCAGACCTTTACGATACAGCTCACCGCAAAGAACACCACCGCCGTAAATATCAAGCCCGACTCGCTGCTCATCAAGTCTGTTGGCGGCTACGCCAAGGAGGATCAGTACAAGCATTCCGCCACTGACATGAACAGCAGGAACCTCTATGTCTATGACCCCAAGACCGAGACGATGGTGCCTTACTATCAGGACGAGCCCGCGACCTTCGATTACCTTGTAAGGGCAGATTTCTCGCGCTTGCAGTACGACGCAAACGGCGTGACCATACCCAACTGGACACAGAATACAGCGAAGGTCGATTCGATAACGATCACAGACCATTTCAATGCCTATTATTTGCAGTTCCCATCTGATACCTCTGCCTTAGGCACCAACGCGGGAACGATACAGGATCAGACAAGGGGCGGCAATCTTCTGTACGCCGGTTCAGGCTCGACAAGAGGTATGACCGCGCTCGAGAAGTACTCAAAGCTCTCGATGCTCGAGGTCTACTATATGCCGCCGAACTACCATTCCTAGCGCGTGCCTGTCGTGCAGGCAGCTATACCGACCTCCTTCAAGAAGGTCAAGCACGCCCTTGATGAATACGTCGCCGAAAACGGCGAGCACGGCTCCGACGAGTACAACCAGCTCAAGACCGCCTTCGACAACGCCCTCGAGACCCTGCAAAATGACACGGGTGCGTATTACTTCTATATGAAGCAGAAGATGATCGACTATCTGGAGGAATGCGGCGACGTAAACAACCCGAAAGAGGGCTTCGATATGACGACCCTCAACCAGCATTACTATGATTATTTATCAGCACTGAACAAATACAGGGGCTCTTCGGGCTATGTCGGCGAGCTCTCGTTCGAGGATCTGAACAACCTCAGCAACGCCGATTTCACGATCTTCTCTACGGGAGAGCTGAAGCTTGAGATCAAGTCCTTCCCCATAACTCTGAAAAACTACACCCTTACGCCCGTGGGCATCAGCGGCAGCTATTCAAACAACACTCTCTCAAACTTAACAAACGTTGCAGGCGCCTGCTTCCGGCTCTATCTGCGTGTGCCAGTACAGACAGCACTATCCCTGTCTGACGGCGCTTATATGACCACCTACAACGCCTTGAAGCTCGAGTTCAACCCGAGCTCTGACGAGGAGGACCGCCCGATACCGACCGCTGTTGCGAACGCGCAGTTCACGGTCAAAAAAAGCAGGGCCCCGTGCCTCCTGTTGACAAGGTGACTGCCTATAAGGCCAACACCCCCAAGGTGTCTTTCTCCAATCAGGACTTTGAGTACACCTTCAGCAACAGCATCGGCTGGAGGATAACGGTCAACACCTCGCAGGCAAACGAGGACGGCAGGGTAGTCATCGAGGACAAGATCCCCGCAAGCCTTATCTTTGACCAGACCTCGCTCATCGCCTACAAGACCACGGGCACCTATACCTCGACGCTCAACTCTGCCTTTGCGGACGCGATGCTCAGCCCCGACGCCTACGAGCTCGAGCTCGGCGACGACGGCAGTTTCAAGATAAGCTTTGACGTCACCGAGGAGCTGCAAAACGCAAAGTACATCGCCTTCTATTACAGGACAGGCGTCGCAGACGAGTATATCAGGAGCAAGCCCCCAACAAGTTCAGCGTGACCGTTCCCGACGGCCAGCACCTTGTTATCCGCTACAGCGTAAAGCTGACCAGCGAGGCGCTCTCTGACCCCTACTTGAACACCACACGCTCAAAGAACGAGATCAAGACCGCGCATAAGTTTGACGACGATACGATCTATACAGCCGTTGACTTCTCGACCGCAAGGACAATGATAAAGGTCTGGGTCAGCAAGCTCCACGGTCAGCTCGAGGTCAGCAAGTATTAAATGGAGGACGGCGCCGCCAAGATCACCGACGAGTCGGGCAGGATACTGCTTGACCACCTGGCTCTCGACAGAGTCTACAAGCTTGTCGAGACCAAGTTCCCCGAGAGCTACGGCGCAGGCACAAAGTCAAGCGAGTATTACTTCCTGCTCAAGGGTGATTACGGCGTGATCGTTCCCGACAGCCTTAAGACCGAGATCGGCAGCGCCCCCGATGTCTATACCGACGGCAGCACCCTGAGCTTCGACAACCGCACGCTCACCGAGGTGGACGCCCCCGCAGGCTACGTCATCGCCGAGCCGATGAAGATAAAGGTCGAAGAGGTCGGCGGCTTGCAGTTCTTTATTATGAAGGACGACGTCACCCGCGTTCAGATCTCGAAGCTCGAGAGCGGCACTGACCTTTTTGTCGAGGGCGCGACCCTTGCGGTCTTTGACGAAAACGACATACAGGTCGCTTGCTTCGAGACAGGCGACAAGCCCTGCGTGATCACAAAGCTTCCCGCAGGCGAGTATACCCTCAAGGAGGTCGAAGCCCCCGAGGGCTACGAGCTTGCCGAGGATATGGAGATAGTTATCGAGGAGACCGCC
>CAMNBY010000205.1 GCA_946533615.1 uncultured Clostridia bacterium | reverse complement strand
CCCCCCGCCGCTTTCTCGACCCGTTCCATCTTGTTGTCTGCGAGCTGAAACGCACAGGCGGGAATTGACAGTTGATAGTTATTGCAATGCACAATTCACAATGCACAATTCACAATGCACAATGAATGTGCGCCTGCGGCGGGATCTCGCCGCGAAGCGGGTAAATTAGCAATTCACAATTGTGCGTGAATAAAAATTGTACGTTGTGCTTGAATTGTGCTGTTACCGCTATCTACTTCGGCCGAATGGCCATAACGTGCGCGAAGCGCACACCATAATTGTGCATTGTGCATTGTGAATTGTGCATTGTTCGGCGCCCGATTGAAAGCTGGTGGGGGAATTAAAAAAAGAAAACAGCTCCGTCAGAGCGTACCCTGTCGGAGCTGTTTTGTCTTTGTTGTTTGCAGAGGCTCAGTCGATCTCGACTCTTATCCTCTGTCCTATCCTTGAGCAGCCGGCTCTCATGACCGTTCTGATCGCCTTGGCGATCCTGCCCTGCTTTCCGATAACGCGGCCCATGTCGTCGGGGGCAACGTGAAGATGGTAAACCACTTCGCCCTCCTCGTTGGGCTCGTCAACGGTGATCTCTATCGCGCTCGGGTCCTCAACGAGCTCGGTCACGATAGTTCTTAAAAGCTGTTCCATTCAAAGTCCTCCATGTGTTCAGATAGTGCCGTTCTTCTTGAGAAGAGCCTTAACGGTCTCGGTGGGCTGTGCGCCCTTTGCGATCCAGCTCTTGGCCTTTTCGTCATCTACCTTGAGAACAACAGGGTCCTTGGTGGGATCGTAGTAACCGATCTCCTCGATGAAACGACCGTCTCTGGGGTATCTGGAATCTGCTACTACTACTCTGTAAAAGGGAGCCTTCTTAGCGCCCATTCTTCTGAGTCTGATCTTAACTGCCATTTATATTCACCTCCATACTTTCCTTGTATCATATCAAGCGGGAACCCGCATTGAAAGCTTTGTGTCTGCCGATCACTGCGGCGGGAGCTCTCCGCCCAGACCCTTCAGCAGAGCCTTGCGGTTGCGCTTTGCCTTCTTGTCGTGCAGCTTTCCGCCAAGGCCGTACTGCTTCATCATCTTCTGCATCTGATCGAACTGCTTCAGCAGGGTGTTGACGTCGCTTACCTGGGTGCCGCTGCCTGCGGCGATGCGCCTTTTGCGCTTGGGGTCGATGATCGAGGGCTTCTCGCGCTCCTTCTTTGTCATCGAATTTATGATAGCCTCGGTCTTTCTGAGCTGTACCTCGCCCTGCTCCATGGCCTCGTCGTTTATCTTTCCTGCGCCCGGGAGCAGCTTGATGATCGAGCGTATCGAGCCCATCTTGTGTATCTGCTTCATCTGATCCAGCAGATCGTTTAAGTCGAAGCCCTTGTCCTTTACCTTGCGGGCAAGCTTTTCGGCTTCCTTCTCGTCAACAGTCTGCTGAGCCTTTTCTATAAGCGTGAGCATATCGCCCATGCCGAGGATACGCGAAGCCATTCTTTCGGGGTGGAAGGGCTCGAACTCGTCAAGCTTCTCGCCCATGCCGACGAACTTGATAGGCTTACCTGTTACAGAGAGCACGGACAGAGCCGCACCGCCTCTTGTATCGGAATCGAGCTTAGTGAGTATAACGCTGTCGATGCCGAGCGCCTCGTCGAAGCTTGAGGCGACCTTAACGGCGTCCTGACCGATCATCGCGTCAACGACCAGCATTATCTCGTTAGGCTCGGTGATCTTCTTGATGTCCTTGAGCTCGTTCATCAGCTCTTCGTCGATATGCAGACGGCCTGCGGTATCAAGTATGACCAGATCGTGGCCGTAGTCCTTAGCAAACTTGATGCCCTCCTTGGCGATCTTGCGGGGGTCAATCTGTCCCATCTCGAAGACGGTCACATCGGCTCTTTCGCCGACGACCTTCAGCTGCTCGATAGCGGCAGGACGGTAAACGTCGCAGGCCACCAGCAGTGGTCTCATGCCCTGAGACTTGAAGTGCTTTGCAAGCTTTGCGGCGTGGGTGGTCTTACCCGAGCCCTGAAGGCCGCACATCATTATGATGCAGGGCGGCTTGCTGGGGAAGTTTATCTTCGAGTTTGCCTCGCCCATCAGCTTGATGAGCTCCTCGTTTACGATCTTTATCACCTGCTGACCGGGCGTAAGGCTTTTCAGTACCTCCTCGCCGACAGCACGCTCTGAAACGTTGGCGACGAATTCCTTGACTACCTTGTAGCTTACGTCCGCCTCCAGCAGAGCCATCTTTACCTCGCGCATTGCCTCCTTGACGTCACTCTCGGAGAGCTTTCCGCGGGATTTCAGCTTTTTGAATACTCCGTTCAGTTTTTCGCTGAGTCCTTCAAAGGCCATTGTCTCAGCTCCTTTCGGCTTTGATCTCTTTACGCTTTTGCTTTTTACTTTTACTCAAGATATTTTGTGTTGTCATAAGCCTCGAGCTTTTCGTCGAGTGTCTCAAGCAGGGTGATCGTCTTTTCAGCTATGGGACGTCCGAACGAGACCTTCTTGCATTCCTCGAAGATCTCGAGGGCAAGCTCCTTATAGTGCAGCAGCTCTTTCTTGTAGTCGTCCTGTGTCCTGAGCAGGCCAAGCACTCTCTCGTACTCCCTGAGAGATTCCTCGCCCCTTTTGATGGAGTCGTGAACGCCCTGTCTTGTTATATCGTAGTGCTCGGCTATCTCGGAAAGAGAGAGGTCATCATTATAATAAAGCTCGAGCATATCGCGCTGCTTGTCGGTAAGAAGTTCGCCGTAGACATCTATCAGATCGCTGACGCCAAGATTTTTCTTCATTGTATCTTCCCCTTTCGTGCTGGCCGGGCAGCTGTTGTTTTTCGGATATTTGTAAAGCACCGCCGCTTTACGCTACTGATTATTATATATCAAGCCGCGGAACTTGTCAAGTGTTTTTCGCAAAGTCAATAAAATTTAACAAATACCCCTTGAAATTTGAGGGGTTTTTGTGATAATATATTATTTGGCTAATAATATATTTATGTTGATATACTTGTATATGGGGTGATCGGGTTGTTTACTTACACACTGAAAAACAAGCACTATACTCTTGAACTGCCGTGCCTTACCTTCGGAACGGCGAATTTTGAAAGACACGATAACGACGAGGCTTATTTTGCCCTGCTGGACAAATATGTTGAGCTGGGCGGCACCTGCATCGACACTGCCCGCAACTACTGCTCGTGGATAGAGGGCGGAGCCGACGCCAGCGAGCTGGTCATCGGGCGCTGGCTGGCTTCAAGGGGCTGCCGTGACAAGGTGATAATCGCCACCAAGGGCGGCCACCCCGCAAGGGGAGAGGACGGTGCGCTGATCCCGAGGCTGGACGCCGCTTCTCTCAGGGCAGATCTCGAGCGCAGCCTCGAGTGCCTCGGCACAGACTATATTGACATCTACTTCCTTCACCGCGACTCGGACAATATCCCCGTCAGCGAGATAATGCCCGTGCTCAACGAGTTCGTCGAGAGCGGCAGGGTGCATTTTGTCGGCGCTTCAAACTGGACCTCCACAAGGATAGAGGCCGCCAACAAATACGCCGAGCAGCACGGCATGGAGCCTTTCACCGTGAGCCAGATAAACTACAGCCTTGCACATTCGAGCACCGACACGTTCAACGACCCCACGCTCGTGTGCATGAATATGTGGGAGTATAACTGGTACCGCAAGCACGATATTCCCGTGATGGCGTTCTCGCCGCAGGCCAAGGGCTTCTTTGCAAGATTTGCAAAGGGCGACGCCACGGTGCCTCTTGACGGACAGTTCACCAGCACCGCCAACCTTGCCCGCCTTGCAAGAGTCAAGAAGCTGAGCGAGGACACGGGTGTGCCTCCGGCAGTCGTACCGCTGGGCTACCTCAACAGCCAGCAGTTCTTTGTTTCCTCTGTTTTCGCCGCCACAAAGGTATGGCAGATGGAGGAGGACATGGCCGCACAGGATCTCCGCTATGACGCAAAGACAGCCGCGTTCCTCGAGAATATCCTGTAAGCCTTTTGTCAATGCACAATGCACAATGCACAATGCACAATTTACAATGCACAATGCACAATTCACAATGCACAATGCACAATGGCCGCTCGGCCGATATGGATCGCTGCGGATCGAAGGATCCTTGGGGCGTTCCGTATCGGCCGAGCGGCCATGTTTTTGTAAAGATCCCTGCCCGGCGGTGTCGGCGCAGCCTTATCATTCCGGTGGGTAAATTGGTAAATAAAAAAACGCTCTGTCCGGGAGCGAATACCAAGAGCAAATATAAACTAACACAAGCCCTGACGTTCCGCTCGGAACAAGGTTGCCTAACGGCTGCACCGCCGCCTCATTCACAAAGGCACCTGCCTCCCCTCCGGGGAGGCCTCGCAAAGCCCTGCCAAGCGCCCGATCGAAAGCTGGTGGGGGAATTAAAAAACAAGGCTTTCCTAACGGCTGCACCGCGACCTCATTCATAAAGTGAAGCTGCCTCCCCTCCGGGGAGGCCTCGCAAAGCTAAGCCAAGCGCCCGATTGAAAGCTGGTGGGGAAATTAAAAAAACCGCCTTGCCGTCGTATGGTGAATAAAACCCGCTGTTAAGCAGGTGGGTGTCACCCCTTGGTTTCGCGCTCCCTTCGTCCGTAGCCCGAAGCAGCCGAGGCGGTCCGGGGCGGGAGGTCTGCAGTCCGCTTTCGGAGACATGACTCCCTATTATCATGTGTTGGATCATATAAACCATACTTGCTCGCGCAAGGCAGTATTTTTATTTGACTATAGTATACCACAAAACAGCCTGTTTTTCAATAGGTAATATAGTGCAATTTAAGAGTAAATAATTGTACAGTTTAACTATTGACACAAGCAGACAGGCTGCCGAGGCAGAAAAAAGGCGCCCCGCGCCGGGACGCCCTGCCTGTTTGTGATGTTCAGGAAAAGACCTCGGGAGAGCTGCTGTCGTCAGCCTCGTCCTCTTCCTCGTCGTCAAAGTCGAACATGGCCTCGATGCGCTTCATGAACACCTCGCCAACGCGGTCATATTCGTCATCGTCATCGATAGAGACCATCATCTCTTCGTCGCCCTCGAACTCGCTCTTGAGGATAACTACCTCGCCCGAGTCCTCAAGCATCTCGTCCGGATCCTCATAATAGGGTGTGAGCGCAAAGTATTTCTCGCCCTCAAATTCCATAGTGTCGAGCATCTCGAAGACCTGCTCGTTGCCGTCCTCGTCCTCAAGGGTGTAAAGATCGGGTGTATATTCGTTAGCCATGGCGCATCCTCCTTGTTTTCAGATACAAATACAGCGGCCGAGTTTTGCTTTTTGGCCGCCGCAACACTATTATTATACTACATTCATCAGGAAATGTCAAGCACATTTTCTAAAAGAAATATTAAATAAAAAATATCCAAAAAAGTTGAGAAAATCTATTGACAAACACTAAAAAGTGTGATAGAATAAGCTCAAGGAAAAAGAATACAGCAGATCACAAAGCAGGCCGCCGGCAGACGAGAGGGATTCTGGCAGCACCCGGAGGGAGGCTCACAGATCACCAAGCATTCTTCTACCTTGACTTTATAGATAGTCACGAGCCTTGAGCGGAGGCAGTTCAGGCTGCCGAACAGTACATACTTCCCGAAATGGCAGCATGGATGCCGCAGGCGGCTCAATCAGACTTGAAAGGAGCGAGTCCCAATGGACACAGTAGAGATCGGCTATGTAATCCCGAGACTCGACACGTTCGCTTGAAAGAAGAGTTACAACTCAGGTGCAAAGACTGATAAACTCGGCCGATAGGCTTATATATAAGGACGCAAGGGTTTCGCGCAGCTTCAGCATTACGTCAATCAACTTCGGATAGGCCGAAAAGTAAAATTGAATGCCCGGCAGAGACCGGGTGATATATGAACTCACAAAGGGGTTTTTTCCAATGAAAATGCTTGTTAAAAGACTGAATATCTTTTAAGAATGGAGTGTTTCCAATGCACAAGTAGAACCCTTTTCCGACACCCAAATTTATTTGAGAGAGTGAGTCCGATGAGAATCTGAATTCAACTGCAAGCTAATTTGATATATAGATCATTTCAGGGAGTGATGCGTTATGAAAATACGCACTATCCACAGACTGGAATTCTGAGATGACAGGGGTGAGTCCAAAGGTTTATTTAGCTTTTACTTCGACTTTTTGAATCCATTAAGCTAAGGAGCTGGTGCTTTATGAAAGGTACCGTAATGAGAAACCTGAATATCTGACAGATTGGAGTGAGTCCAAAGGTTTATTTAGCTTGAAAACGGATCCTCGGCCGAAAGGCCAATTTGAAGAAAGGTAACGAGTCCCATGGCTTGATCAGTTTATAGTCGGCCGCCGAAGAGCGTGGCCGCAGGAAATTCAAATCTTATATATGGAGTGAATTCCCATGTACTGAACAGTACAATGCAGTTGATATATAATATCGCATAACGAAGAGCAGGCTTGTCGTCCTGCTCTTTTTGCGTTTAGATGCAAGATGTTTAGAGGCAAGAAGCAGGAAATGGTGTCCGCAAAGCATTCTTGCGTCTGAGGAGATCTAAAATTGATTTCCGTGATTTCCGCCGCAAAGTGATTGACAAAAGCCGCAGAATAATATATAATAAAAAATAGCTATAAAATCGAAAGGAATGTATTTCTATGATTCTTAACGGAGCGGATATAATCGCTGAATGTCTTCTTGAGCAGGGCGTAGATACCGTCTTTGGATACCCGGGAGGCGCGGTGCTGAACATCTATGATTCGCTTTATATGTATTCGGATAAGATAAAGCACATCATCACAGCACACGAGCAGGCCGCCTGCCACGCCGCCGACGGCTATTCCAGAACAACAGGCAGAACGGGCGTGGTCATCGCCACCTCGGGACCTGGTGCTACAAACCTTGTTACGGGCATCGCGACCGCTTATATGGATTCTATCCCGCTCATCGCGATAACGGGCAACGTTACTACCTCGCTGCTGGGTCTTGACAGCTTCCAGGAGGTCGATATCTGCGGCATTACGATGCCTATCACCAAGCATAACTATATCGTGAAGGACGTCAAGGATCTTGCAAAGACTATCCGCGAGGCCTTCTATATCGCTAACGAGGGCAGAAAGGGCCCTGTGCTGATCGACGTGCCGAAGGACATCACTGCCGCAAAGTGCGAGTTCGAGAGACAAAAGCCCGAAAAGCCCGTCCATCATAATCCCGATGACATCAACGCGCAGATAGATGCTGCCGCCGAGCTTATCAGGAGCGCCGAAAAGCCGTTCATCTATGCCGGAGGCGGTGTTGTCAGCTGTAACGCTGTCGAGGAGCTGGCTGTCTTTGCAAAGAAGCTCGACGCGCCCGTTTCGCTGTCGCTGATGGGTCAGTGCGCCTTTGATAACACCGACCCCGCATATACGGGTATGCTCGGTATGCACGGGACAAAGACCTCGGCGCTTGCGCTTGGCGAGTGCGACCTGCTCGTTGTTCTGGGCTCGCGTTTCTCGGACAGAGTTCTCTGCAACGCCAGCACCTTCGCTAAGAACACAAAGATAATCCACGTCGAGATCGACCCCGCCGAGATCGGCAAGAACATAAACGTTGACGCCTACATAAACGGCGACATCGAGTACATAGTTGACAGGCTCAATTCTATCCTGCCCGACATGAAGCACCCCGAGTGGATGCAGAAGATCGCGGAGTGGAAGAAGACCTACGCCCTCAGAATGGCAAGCATCAGCGGCGACCCCGAAGAGGTGCTGCCTCAGGACGTTATCGAGGAGCTTGACCGCCTCACCGAAGGCAAGGCCATCATCGCCACAGAGGTCGGCCAGCACCAGATGTGGGCCGCACAGTTCTATAACTTCAAGTGCCAGCGCAGCTTTGCTTCATCGGGCGGCCTCGGCACGATGGGCTACGGCCTTGGCGCGTCTATGGGCGCAAAGATCGGCAACCCCGACAGAACAGTTGTAAACATCGCAGGCGACGGCAGCTTTTTCATGAACTGCAACGAGCTCTCGTCTCTTGCGAAGCATAATATCCCCGTCATCGAGCTGGTGTTCGAGAACAACGTGCTCGGAATGGTACGCCAGTGGCAGAGGCTCTTCTACGGCAAGCGCTTCTCGCAGACCGACATCGACCGCGGCACCGACCTGATGAAGCTTGCCGAGGCCTTCGGCATCGAGGGTGTGCTCATCGAGAAGAAGTCCCAGATCAGGGAGGGGCTTGAAAAGGCGCTCTCCTGCGGCAGACCCTGCCTCATCGACTGCCGCATCAACAAGGATATCAACGTTCTTCCCATGGTGCCAGCAGGCAAGGACGTTCTCGAGCCCATCATGGAGATCGACCTTGACGACTGATCCTTTGATAATAACAACGAATAAGGCTGTCTTTTTTGGGCAGCCTTATTTTGAAGGAGAAACAGTATGAAGGAGAAAAAGAAATTTCTGCGCCAGCTGATGCTGGTGGTGGTGGGCGTGACGCTCTTCTGGGCGCTGTTCAATCTTGGCTCCATCTTTTCTGCGCTGGGAAAGCTGATGAAGATACTCTCGCCGTGTATAATCGGCTTCCTGCTGGCAATGATACTGAATGTGCCCATGAGCGCCATCGAGCGCAATTTCTTCAAGCCCGACAAGGACAACAACTACGGCCCGATCAAGGGCGCCATCAAGCGGCCGCTCTCGCTGGTGATAACGCTGGTGCTGTGCTTCGGAGTGCTGGCGGCGGCGCTGTCGCTTCTTATCCCCGAGATACTTGAGACGGTCTCGAAGATGTACACCCAGGTGCCTGAGCTTGTGGACAGAGTCAGCAAGCACATAAACAACTCGAAGCTTATAGCTCAGATCGCGCCCGACTTCAAGTTCGACTCGGCGATGATAACCGACAAGATCCAGAGCGCGATGAAGGACAGCGAGACGGTTCTCAAGACACTCAACTCGACCTACAGCTTTGCTTCAAGCGTCGTGGCCTCGGTGATAGATTTCATCATCGGCCTGTTCTTCGCGATCTATATGCTGCTGCAAAAGGAGAAGCTCAAGCAGCAGCTCTACCGCATCACCACAGCCTTTGTAAGCGAGAAGAAGGCGCAGCGCCTGTGCTATGTCTGCAACATGGCTAAGGAGACCTTTTCCAAATTCATTGCAGGGCAGGGCATCGAGGCCTGCATACTCGGCTCTCTCACCTGTATAGGAATGCTTATCTTCGGCTTCCCGAACGCCTTTACCGTGGGCGTTGTTGTGGCTGTCACCGCCTTTATCCCGATAGTCGGAGCCATCATCGGCTGCGCGATCGGTGCCTTTTTCGTTATGTTCACGAGCATCAAGAAGGCGCTGCTGTTCGTACTGTTCATGATAATCCTTCAGCAGATCGACAATAACTTCATCTATCCGAAGGTCGTCGGCAAGAGCGTGGGTCTGCCGTCGCTCTGGGTGCTGTTCGCGATCACCGTCGGCGGCGCCGTAAGCGGCGTTGTGGGTATGTTCATCAGCGTGCCTGCCTGCTCGGTCATATACTGCCTTGTCCGCGAGCTTGTTAACTACAGGCACGAGAAGCTTGCGCTTGAACGCGGCGAGCTGCCCGCTGAAAAAGATCAGCCCGATCAGCCGCCCGAGCCTGCCGTCACAGCAGCAGATAGCCCAGCGCCAGAAGAAGCTTGATGTCGGCGCCCTGCTTGTACAGTATGTAGATAAGCATTCCGATGAGGGCTTTTTCCTCGTCGATGTGGACGCCCGCGAGCTCAAACAGTTCCTTTGACTTAGCCCCCGATCCGCCCAGCAGCGAGCCGAGCAGGTCGGGGCGTTGTCTGTTCTCGGGCTTCTGCGGCTCCTCGGGCGAGACCAGAGCCTTCGAGCGGCGCTGCATCTCCTGAACACGGCGGAGGGCGTCGCGGCGCATGGTGTCAAAATCTGCCTCAGCCAAAGAGATCACCTCCAAGCAGGCCGCTGTCCCGCAGAAGGGGATAGAGTGCCATTATCCTGAATATCCTGATGATGCGGTCTATCTTCACGCGGTTCTCTTCCTTCAGCAGAGGCCGCAGAGCCAGCAGGAGCGCAATGTTTTTGTCGCTGCCCGCAGAGCGGGTGGCAAGATCTTTTATCGCCGCCAGCGACGAAAGATCGGGCATGGCAGATGCCGTGTCCGACTGCTCCGTCCCGGGCTTTCCTTCGGCCGGAGCCCCCAGCATCGAAGCCAGCTGCTGTATCTGTTCCAGGCTCTCCTTGTCCGAGAGCACGCTCTGGATCTTTTCCATCAGATCGTCCATGCTGCGCCTTCCCTTTATTTTTTAGTCAGCTTGTTCAGCAGAGCCTTTGCCTGCGGAGTGTTCATGAGGCGCTCGGCGCTCTTCGGATCCTTCAGCGCAGAACTCAGCATCGCGGCCTGCCTGCTGTTCATTCCCGAGAGACTTTTTTGAAGCGAGCCGTTGTCGATCTGTGTTTTCAGCTGCTCAGGCGATGTGCCTAAGGACTTTGCGGCGGCTTTCATCAGTGCGTCGATCATTTTCTTGTCGGGCTGTTGTAAATTGCTCATAATTTGTTCTCCTTTTTTCTATTGCATATATATAATACTTTATGTTATAATTATATAAATTATTCCGTATTACGACTTTTCTTGGGAGGTGGGTTCAGTGCGGATCATAGTAATTGCCGACACACACGGCAGCTTTCGGCGCATGAAGGAGATCTTCATGAAAAACGAGGACGCAGATGTTTTCGTCTTCCTCGGTGACGGCGACAGCGAATTGGAGCGCATCAGGCTCTCCTACCCCGACAAGACCATTTTAAGCGTAAAGGGCAACTGCGATTATATGTCCAACGTGCCCCTTGACGGCGAGTACGAGATCGGCGGCGTAAAGCTTTTCTATACTCACGGACACACCTGGGGCGTGAAATATTCGCTGGACAGGATCTTTTACAAGGCCAAGGAGATCGGCGCGAAGATCGCGCTCTTCGGGCACACGCACGTCCGCTTTTACGAGTATATCGACGGCGTACACATCCTGAACCCCGGAAGTGCAGCCCTGCCGCGTGACGGCAAGGGACCCTCCTACGCCTTCATCGACATCACCGACAAGGGCGACATCTTCTGCACTCACGTTGATCTGTGATATTATATGCGCGTGTGGCTGATATAGTGAAAAAAACAGCGGCAAACCGAAAATGGCTTGCCGCTGTCTTTTTGTTTATTATTGATTATCTCGGCGCTGTATGTTCTTCTGCACCTTGCCGCTGATGGTCTTTGGCATCTCGTCCACAAATTCGATGATCCTTATCCACTTGTAGTCCGAGAGCCTTGAGTTGGTGAATTCCTTGATCTCCTTTTCAAGCTCGCGGCTGGCTGTGACGCCGTTGCGCAGAACGATTATCGCCTTTATCGCCTGTCCGCGGAGCCTGTCGGGGACGCCCACAACGCTGCATTCAAGCACGTCGGGGTGTTCCATCAGAACGTTCTCCACTTCGTAGGGGCCGACTCTGTAGCCGCCTGTCTTGATGATGTCGTCGAAGCGGCCGTTGAAGCGCAGGGCGCCTTCCTCGTCGATGTAGGCAGAGTCGCCGGTGTGGTAGACGCCGCCTCTCCAGACCTCCTTGAACAGCTCCTCGTTCCCGAGATAGGCCGTGAAGAGGCCTTCGGGCTTTTTGCCGTTCTTCGGAACGACCACAAGCTCGCCGATCTCGCCGCGCTCGGCGGGAGTGCCGTCCTGCTTCATCAGCCTTACGTCATACTGGGGAGATGAAACGCCCATCGACCCGGCTATCGAGGTCTCGGGAGAGAAGTTCGCGGTGAGCAGGGTAGTCTCGGTCTGGCCGTAGCCTTCGCAGAGGGTCAGCCCCGTAAGCTCCTTGAACTTTTTGAAGACCTCGGGGTTGAGCAGCTCGCCTGCTGTGGTGGCGTAGCTCAGGCTCGGCAGCTCGGGTATCCCCGAGCGGACAAGATACCTGTAGATAGTCGGCGGAGCACAGAAGGTATTCACGTCGTATTTTTTGATAACTGTCGTCAGCTGCTTCGGGTCAAAGTTGTCAAAGTCGAAGACCATGATCGCTGCGCCCACCAGCCACTGACCGTAGAACTTGCCCCATGCGGCCTTTGCCCAGCCTGTTTCGGCGACGGTGAAATGCAGGCCGCCGTCAATGGCGTGGTGCCAGTATTTTGCCGTAACGATATGCGCGAGGCCGTAGGTGTGGTCGTGGATAACGCCCTTGGGCATTCCGGTCGTGCCCGATGTGAAGTAAAGCAGCATCGGGTCGGTGGCCTTGGTGTCAATGCGCTCAAGCTTGTCGGAGGCGGCCTCGAGCTGCTCCGAGTAATTCATAAAGCCGTCGATGACCGTTCTGATCGACCAGAGCCTGCAATCGGCGCCTGTGCGGCGGACAGCTTCGAGAGCCCTCTCGCGGACATCGCCCTGATCGGTGCAGATAAAGGCCTTGATGTCGGCGCAGTTGATGCGGTAGACATAGTCCTTTGCGGTCAGCATATGAGTTACAGGCACCGCGACTGCCCCTATCTTGTGCAGGGCGATAACGGTTATCCAGTATTCATAGTGGCGCTTCAGGGCAAGTATCACCCTGTCGCCTTTTCCTATCCCGTGCTCCAGCAGGACGTTTGCGGCCTTGTTGCTCAGGCGCGAGAGGTCACCGAAGGTGAGTATCTTTTCGTTTCCCTCGGTGTCGCACCAGACCATTGCCCGCTTTTGGGGCTCGAGCCTTGCGTACTCGTCGATAACGTCATAGCCGAAGTTGAAATTCTCGGGATATTTAAGCACGAACGAGGCCAGGCTGCCGTCGGCATTGAAGGTCTCGGTGCAGAAGTTGCGGTAAATGTTCATTTGCTCTCCTTACTCCGCGGAACCGATCCTGCGGAAGCGTTGGTATCTGTGTGCCAGCAGGTCGCTGTCGTTTCTGAGGACATCCAGCTCGGCGGCAAGCCTGTCGCGCAGCTCGGTGAAGAACTCGGGGGTCTCCATGTTATCCTCGCTTATCATGTCCTCGATTATCCCAAGGGACAGTGCGTCCTTGGCGGTAAGCTTCAAAGACTGTGCAGCCTCGGGAGCCTTGGCGGCGTCCTTCCAGAGAATGCTGGCGCAGCCCTCGGGAGAGATAACGGAATAGACGGCATTTTCCAGCATATAGACTCTGTCGGCAACGGAGAGAGCCAGCGCTCCGCCGCTTCCGCCTTCGCCAATCAGTATCGAGATCACAGGGGTGTTCAGCGTCATCATCTCGCTAAGATTCTCGGCGATGGCAAGACCCTGGCCGCGTTCTTCGGCGCCGATGCCGCAGTATGCGCCTGCAGTGTCAACAAAGCAGATAACGGGTCTGTGGAACTTTTCGGCCTGCTTCATCAGCCTCAGAGCCTTGCGGTAGCCCTCGGGGTTCGGCATACCGAACGAGCGCTGCATACGTTCGCGGGCGTTGTGGCCCTTTTCGATGGCGATAACAGTAACGGGGCAGCCGTTCAGATAGGCAACGCCGCCGATAATGGCGCTGTCGTCGGAGTAGCGCCTGTCGCCGTGCAGCTCGACAAACTTTGAGAATATGCCCTTGATGAAATCGAAGCCTGTGTATCTTGCGCCGCTTCTTGCGGTCTTGACTATCTCGTAAGCCTCGGTGCTCATTGCTCATCACCTCCGCAGTGCAGCTTTAACAGATAGCTCACCAGCGAGCGCTGTGAGCGCCTCGGCGTGATGGCATCGACAAAGCCGTGCTCCAGCAGGAACTCCGACTTCTGGAAGCCCTTTGGCAGGGTCTTTCTTGTTGTCTGCTCGATAACTCTTGCGCCCGCAAAGCCGACAGTGGCTCCGGGCTCGGCAAGGATTATGTCTCCCTCCATCGCAAAGCTGGCGGTTACGCCGCCTGTGGTGGGGTCTGTGAGTATTGTCAGGTAGAACAGCCCCGCATCGCTGTGAAGCTTAACGGCGCCGCTGGTCTTTGCCATCTGCATCAGGGACACAAGCCCCTCCTGCATTCTTGCACCGCCCGAAACGGTATAGCCCACTACGGGCAGCCTGTGCGCGGTGGCATATTCAAAAGTTCTAGTTATCCTTTCGCCGACAGCTGCGCCCATCGAGCCCATCATGAAGCTCGGCTCCATCACGAAGAGGCAGCAGCTTATCCCGCCGATGCGGCAGGGGCCGCAGATAACAG
>CAMNBY010000204.1 GCA_946533615.1 uncultured Clostridia bacterium | reverse complement strand
CGGGAAGAGGCCGAACCTCTCGTCCAGCTCCTGCCCGATGAGACGGCTCATCAGCGCCCGAAGCTGCGGCGGCTCGTGATAGCTGCCGTTGATCTCGGCGGTGAGCCTTAAAGCCCGCTGGCTCAGCTCGTGCATTTTAAGATGAGACTCGCTGTTGCAGGCGGTCTGTCCGCCGCGGCTCATCTCCGCGATAAATTCTCTGTCTGTCATCTTGCTGCCCTCCGTGAGTAAGTTTGTATCACCCGTGTGGGGAAACCCCTCCGTCATTTCTCGGCTTCGCTGAGAAATGCCACCTCCCCTTTCAGGGGAGGCATTTGCTCGCTGCTGTCAATTCTAATTGTGAATTGTGCATTGTGAATTGTGCATTGTAAACATTATACCACGTCTTAGGCCGCAATACAAATACCTGTTTGCTATGCGGCTATTTGTTTTAGGTATGGCTGTCTTGCAATTTGCGCACAGCTGTGCTATAATCATAAAAGAGTATCGGCGAAGGAGAGCTGGGAATGGCAAAGGGAAAAAGCGTTTATGTCTGCACGGGCTGCGGATACGAGTCATCGAAATGGAACGGCAAATGCCCGAACTGCGGCGAGTGGAACACCTTCGAGGAGACCGCGCCGATAGCGGCGGCACCCTCGGCTCGGTCAAAGAGCCGCGCTGTGCGTGACATCTCGGACAATATAGTAAAGATACGCTCGGTGAACGCAAGGGCGCAGGAGGTAAGGTACAAGACAGGTCTCGGCGAGCTTGACCGCGTGCTGGGCGGAGGGCTCGTGAAGGGCAGCATCGTGCTGCTGGGCGGCGAGCCGGGCATCGGAAAATCCACCCTGCTGCTGCAGATCTGCGAATATCTCGGGAAGCAGTGCTCGGTGCTGTATGTCTCGGGAGAGGAGTCCGTAAAGCAGATAAAGCTTCGCGCCGAACGCCTTGGCGTGAACAGCGACGACCTCTATCTTGTCAGCGAGAACGATGCCGAGGCGATCTGCGAGGCCGTTGTCAAGGAGGAGCCCGACATCGTGATGATCGACTCTATCCAGACCATGACCATACAGAGCGTGGCCTCGTCGGCCGGCTCGGTCACACAGGTGAGAGAATGTACTAACCTTTTCCTGCACACAGCAAAGAGCCGCGAAGTGCCGTTCATCATCGTGGGTCATGTAAACAAGGACGGCGCGATCGCTGGCCCCAAGGTGCTTGAACACGTCGTTGACGCTGTGCTGTATTTTGAGGGGCAGCGGAATTTCAGCTACCGCATACTCAGAGCAGTTAAGAACCGCTTCGGCTCAACGAACGAGATAGGCGTGTTCGACATGAGGAGCAAGGGGCTTGCAGAGGTGCCAAATCCCTCGCAGCTGCTGCTCTCGGGAAGACCGACGGACGTTTCGGGCTGCTGTGTGGCTTGTGTGATGGAGGGCAGCCGCCCCATTCTTGCCGAGGTGCAGGCGCTGGTGACAAAGAGCACCTTTTCCGCGCCCAGGCGCACCTCCGACGGCTTCGACTACAACCGCCTCTATCTGATAATCGCGGTGCTTGAAAAGCGGCTTGGCTTTTATCTTGGCGGACTTGACGTCTACGTCAACGTGGTCGGCGGCATGACCCTCGACGAGCCTGCGGCTGATCTGTCGATCGCGCTGGCGATCTATTCGGGGCTGCGTGATCTGGTGGTGGACGAAAAGACGATCGCCTTCGGCGAGGTCGGTCTCGGCGGAGAGCTCAGGGCGATAAGCTACACCGAGCAGCGCATCTCCGAGGCCGAGCGTATGGGCTTCGAGCGGTGCATACTGCCCGCACAGTCGCTGCGCGGGATAAACAAGCAGGACTACACGATCAAGCTCATCGGCGCCAAGAACCTCCGCCAGGCCTTTGACGAGATAGAAAAATAACGACACACAGAAAAACGGCCGCCCGGCCGGAGCAGAAGAATGCAAGGCAAAATGCCTCGTCAACTGCCCGGCCGAGCGGCCTTTGTTTGTTTATTCTTGTGATGAACGCGACACTAAAGCTGATTACTTTATCCGGTGAAGCACTTTATTTTAAACGCTCTCTGTTAAGGATATACACCCTTTGGAGAATATCATCGGGGGTAAACTCCAGAATTGTAAAGGTCTTCATCGGGTCACCACTGTTCAAGCCTCCGACCGTGCTGTAGAATACATAGCCGTTATACTCGTAGCCGGGGCCTGCCGCCTCTTCGACCTCTGCCCTTGTGCTTCCAAGCTTGAAACTCTTGCTAAACGTATGGTCTTTTATGTCATGAGCAGCGAATGATATTGTCCTCTTTCCGTCACCGATATAGTCGCGGTCAAAGGCAAAGGCTATAATGACACCATTTTCGTCCGTCTCAGCGAAAATATAAGGCTGGCTGTTATCAGGAGCAGATTCGGCGGCATCGGGATCCTCAATTGCATAAGCTGTTCCGCTGAACATAAAGCCGTCATCGGGGTCATTTTTTTCAATTTTCAGATCGTCGAGACTAATGATCTCACTGTCTTTGTTGCTAAAAAAATCTTTGAGCTCAGGCCTGATAGTCTCCTGATTTTCGCTGAAGAAGTCATATCCGAACCAATTACTTCTATAAAAAACTTTCGCAAAGTTGACCTTATCCGTGTCCTCGGTATTGTGCTCAAATACAGGAATAGCGCTTTCGTCAAACTCTTTCTTTTCCTCTGTCGAGGCAGTGTCATCGTCGCTGTTTTCCTGTTCCTCGGTAGGTGCATCGGCAGTGCTTTCATTGGCAGCAGCAGAAGTATCCTGTGTTTTCTGTGCCTTGCTTTCGTTCGAGCTGTCGCTGCTTCCGCAGGCGGTAAGCATCAGCATTGCTGCTACAGCAGCGGTAATGATCCTTATCTTTTTCATTTACAATTTTCCTTTCTGTTATTAAACACATTTATTTGCAGCGCTGGTCAGCCCAGCGCTGCAAGCTTCCGGAACTTCTCCTTCAGCGCAGGGTAGATCTCCGTGTAGAGCCTGTAGTATTTTTCGTACTCGGGGACGTTTGCGGAGTCGGGCTGCTGGGTCTTGTCGATCCTTACTACCGCCTTGCAGGCCTCGGGGACGCTTGAGTAAACGCCTGCGCCTGTCAGTGCAAGCAGGGCGACACCGAGAGCGGGGCCTTCCTTTGAGGAGGCTGTCTTTACGGGGCAGCCGTACAGGTCGGCAAGCATCGAGCGCCACAGGGGAGAGCTTCCGCCGCCGCCGCAGGCCATCATGTCGGAAACGCTTATGTTCATTTCCCTGAATACCTCAACGCAGTCGCGGAGGCTGTAGGAAACGCCCTCCATAACGGCGCGGAGCATATCCTTTTTGGTGTGCATCGCAGAGAGGCCGAAGAACACGCCGCGTGCGTCGGGGTCAAGGTGAGGCGTTCTCTCGCCCATGAGGTAGGGGAGATAGAGCAGCCTGTTTGCGCCCACCGGAACCGTCGCGGCCTCTTTGTCCATGAGGTAGTATTCGTCAACGCCCATGTATTTTGCGGTCTCCTTTTCGGAGCCGCAGAAGTTGTCGCGGAACCATTTCAGCGAGAGGCCTGCGCCCTGAGTAACGCCCATAACGTGCCAGCTTCCGGGAACGGCGGCGCAGCAGGTGTGGACGCGGCCTCTGGGGTCGATCGAGATCTGTGAGGTGTGAGCAAAGACAACGCCCGAGGTGCCTATCGTGGTGAAGGCCTTGCCGTCCTCGCAGACGCCCGTGCCGATAGCGGCAGCGGCATTGTCTCCGGCACCGCCGACAACGATAGTGCCCTCGTTGAGGCCAAGCTCCTCAGCCATGCGCTTTGTGAGCGTGCCCGTTACCTCGCAGCTCTCGTACACCTTGCCGAACCAGCTCTTGTCAAGGCCGAAGGCGGAGATCAGCTCGTCCGACCAGCACCTGTTAGGAACGTCGAGCAGCTGCATTCCCGAGGCGTCCGAGACCTCGGTGGCGTACTCGTTAGTCAGCACGAAGCGCAGAAAGTCCTTGGGCAGCAGGATATGTGCGATCTTAGCAAAATTCACGGGCTCGTTGTTCTTCACCCAGAGTATCTTTGCGGCTGTCCAGCCCGTGAGCGCAGGGTTCGCGGTGATCTCGATGAGCTTCTTCTCGCCGACGTTCTCGTTCATCCACGCGACCTCGGCGGCTGTTCTCTGGTCGCACCAGATGATCGACGGGCGGATAACGTTGTTATCCTTGTCCAGCATCACAAGGCCGTGCATCTGGCCGGAAATGCCGATGCCCTTAACGTCGTCCTTGCTGACGCCGCTCTGAGCCATGACGGCTTTGATCGTGCCGATCATAGCGTTTGCCCAGTCACCGGGCTGCTGCTCGGCATAGCCGTTCTTGGGCTGATACATGGGGTACTCGATGGTCTTTGATGCGATAACGCTTCCGTCCTCGCCGAAAAGCACGGTCTTGGTGCCGCTCGTTCCGCAGTCAACGCCAATTACATAAGCCATAATCATTACTCCTTTTTCAAAAATGTTATCGTTTACATTATATCAGAGAACCGCTCTGTAGTCAAAAGAAAGAGAAATATTCTCCATTTTCACCAAATTTTTGACCCGTATCCTGTGCAAATATATGTTTTTCAAAAAAACAAATTCACGAACCGCAGTTTGTTGCACGTCCGTGTGCAACAAAAGGGGCTTTTCCGACTGTTAGTGAGAGGTGCCTGCGCCGGTGCGCATTTTTTTCTGCCCGATGATATTAATATTAATATATTAATACTATTAATGCTATTATTAGTATTGGTAGAATGTATTTAGATGGGGTTTACCTGTCGTGTGAAAGGTAGGTTTCTGTTTGTTTCTGAGGCGAGCAGAGACTTACTTTTTCTTTTTTTGGTACTGTTCATCAATGCCTTTACGGACAACTTCTGATCTTGTCATTTGAGCCTCTTTGCATACAACATCGAGTTTTTTAAGTGTTTCTTCGTCAAGCCTAACTCTAAGCATAAAATCTTTTGGATTATCCGTCAGCTTAGTACCCTTTTTCATAGCACTCATATTTCACCGTCCTTCCTGTTGCTACATTTATTATTATACGCTGTAGCAACAAACTTTGCAATACGCATACTGCACAAAAATACATGTTTTGTTTAGTGTATATTGCAAAGGCGTAACTTAAAGTTATACCCTTTGTTTTTTGCTGAAAACTGTAGTTAATTATGTTTCTTATATAAATATGGCTGCCAATGATCATTGAAATCAGAGGCAGCCTTTTTTGTACGATCTTAGCCGAACTCATCAATAGGAAACCATACTCTCTTAAAAAACTCATTAGAGAAATCTATCAAATATTGAAAATCCTGACTTCTATCTCCAGTTGCACTATAATCTTCAATACTGCTTCTACCTAAAAATATAACCTGATATAGACATGAATTTTTAACGAAAAAATACTCAACAGCAGGAAGGTAATCTGTACCGCCTCTTATGTCAGGAACATACGGAGTGTAATAAGTGTATCTCATAACCTGATTATAATTGGGCATATAAATAAGCTGATATTCTGCATTGACTGCATCGGTTCTCTCGTCAAAATACGCTTCAAGTGACATTTGAGCTAAATAATCTATTGAATTAGGTTCAGCAACTTTGAACCCCTCAAATCTATTTGTCATAAGTGCTATATAATCATTAGAATAAATGCGTTTCTCATCAGTGGTAGTACGGTCTTCAAATGAAGCCGGAAGTTCTATTGCGGCTACAAGTTGTTCGTCATAAAATGCTTTTGCCCCTTCCCACGTCATATCACTCGGCGACACAGGCTATGCCGCTGCGGTCGTTGTTGCCTGAGTTGTCGTAGTAGTTGTCGCAAGTGTAGTGGTAGTTACGGTTGTCGTGGTCGTGGTGGTCGTTGTCGTTGCTGTTGTAGTGGTCGTAGTTGTTTCGGGCTTTTCTGTCGTTGTTGTCGCTGCCGTTGTCGTAGTAGAACTTTCTGCGCGAGACTCCTCACTGTCAGCCTCGGAACTACCACACGCCGATAACACAACAGCGTTAAAACTGAGCGCAACCGCACACAAAAGCCTTAACACCCTCGCTGCTTTCAATTTTCTTTTCATTTCTTCTACCTCGCTTTCATTTCGTTGTACCAGCTTATCATACAGCCTGCCTCTTTTTGTAATCAGCCACAAACTTATAATATCGGGCGATGAAAAAGAGGAAAAGCGCCCCTGCATACATCACTGAAAAACGCGGACAGCCGGAGCTCCGGGAGAAGTAACAAAACCGATCGTCAAAGACGTTCTAACGCCGAGAGCCGATGTGCATTCCCAAACCAATTATCAACTCTCAACTATCAACTATCAATTTCTTCCCTCACGCACAGAGCCATCTGACCCCCACCGTATCGCGAGGGAGCCCCCTCACATCACACCGTTGTAAACGAGCTTGCGAGTGATCTCGCGAATCCGGCCGTGCGCCGTTAGCACCAGGGTCTGACGGTGCCGACGATCTCGCCGATGCTCTTTACGCCCTGCCTGTCGCACCAGGCGTTCATGCCCTCGATGATCTTCACGGGGGCGTATGGGTCGCGGAAGAGCGCCGCACCGACCTGAACGCAGCAGGCGCCTGCCATCATCATCTCAATGGCGTCCTCAGCGGTGGAGATGCCGCCTGATACTATTAACTAATTCTGCTCACCCTGCTCACGCTCTTTATAATCAGGATTTGCCGCACAACAGTTAAAGCACTTGTCAGGATGTAAAGAATTTTGAGCACCGCAGGCAGGACATACCCAAGCATATGTACGATCATATTTACAATTGTAGCATTTGTTAAACTGTGAGCTGTTTTCTTTACCACATTTCGGGCAGTTCCATTTGTTCTTTATTACTTTAGGCGTGTCGGTAAGGCTGCTTTCAATACTATGTGTCCCGCCTGCTTTTGTTGCTTTTTCATCAAGCATTTTTTGTTCTACTTTCATTTGAGTCTCCATTACCGAAAGAAGAATAATACTCAAAATCATAAATGCAAGCATTATCAGGGAAACTATAAGCCAGAACTTTACTCGCTCAGAATAATCAAACACGTTTTCACCATTGATCTTCTTCATTTTTTCTGTCGCAGAGCTTTCAAGACTTTTATTAAACACTGCGTATGATATTGTTATAAATACTGATACACAGAACCCTATCACACACAAAAGCCTTAACACCCTCGCTGCTTTCAATTTTCTTTTCATTTCTTCTACCTCGCTTTCATTTCGTTGTACCAG
>CAMNBY010000203.1 GCA_946533615.1 uncultured Clostridia bacterium | reverse complement strand
CTTCTTGAAGCTCTTCCCCGACGTCGCGGTGATACTCAACGTTGACGCCGACCACCTCGAGTATTTCAAGAATATCGACAACATTATCCGCTCCTTCCGCGTGTTCGCCGAAAAGACCACCAAGACCCTTGTCGTCAACGGCGACGATGCAAATACCCTCAAAGCCGTCGAGGGGCTGGATAAGAAAACAGTCACCTTCGGCTTTGGCGAAGGCAACGACTACAGGGTAGTCATCACAGGCAGAAAAGGCCTCCGCACAGATTTTGACATCTTCGTTCACGGCGAGAAGAAGGCCACTCTTGCCATCAACGTTCCCGGCGACCACAATGTACTCAACGCCGCCGCTGCCGTTGCCGCCGCAGAGCTTTACGGCGTGCCGATGGAAAAAATAGCTCAGGGTCTCGAGCACTTCACGGGCGCTCTCAGGCGCTTCCAGAAGATCGACGAGGTCGCGGGAGTTACGATAGTTGACGACTACGCTCATCACCCCGCAGAGCTCGCCTGCACCTTAAAGGCCGCCAAGCAGCTGGATTTCAAGCGCGTTTGGGCGGTGTTCCAGCCCTTCACCTATACCAGAACGAGCCTGCTGCTCGATGATTTCGTTAAGGCGCTGTCGATCGCTGACGTGGCCGTTATCACCGACATCATGGGCAGCCGCGAGAAGAACACTATCGGTATCTATACCGAGGATCTTGCCTCGAAAATACCCGGCGCCGTTTGGTTCGAGACCGACCACGAGCTCGCCGACCGCCAGACCGCCGAGCAGAAGCAGCACAACTTCGCTCAGTGCGTTGACTATATCGCCGAAAACTGCCGCGAGGGCGACCTCGTTATCACTCTCGGCTGCGGCGACGCATACAAGGCCGCGAAAATGCTCGCAAACAAGCTCCGCGGCTGACCGCCCGTGACCCCCGACAGGAAAGGACGAGAAAATGAAACTATCCGAAAACGAAAAGAAAGTCTTTGAGTACATCAAGCAAAGCATCGAGGACGGCTACGCTCCCTCGGTCAGGGAGATCTGCGCCGAGTTCGGCTACAAGTCCACCTCGACCGCCCACAGGTACATCAACTCCCTGCGGGACAAGGGGCTGCTCGAAAAGGGCGAGAACCGCAACAGGGCGATAAAGGTCGTCGCCTCGCGCAGCACGATGGTGCCGCTGGTGGGTACTGTCACCGCAGGCGTCCCGATCACCGCGATAGAGGAGATCACCGACTACATCAGCTTCGTGCCGAACAAGCGCTACAGCAATCAGCTCTTTGCGCTCAAGGTACGCGGCGACTCCATGATAAACGCGGCTATCCTTGACGGCGATGTTGTTATCGCCGAGCAGGTGCCCGTCGTGGATAACGGCGAGATAGCCGTCTGCCTCGTGGACGGCGACAGCGCCACCGTAAAGCGCTTTTACAAAGAGGACGGCCACTACCGCCTACAGCCCGAGAACGACACCATGGAGCCTATCATCTCCGATAACGTCGCGATACTCGGCCGCGTGGTCGCCGTGATGAGATATATCTGATGGAGCAGTTCCTGATTAAATACGGCGTGTGCCTTGTCTTAAGCGGGCTGGGCTTTCTTGCCGTCGCGGTGTCATATTTCGCGGCATCGGGCGGCAGGAGCGGCATTCCCCTCGTCGGCGGCATACTGATAGCCGCGGGCTTTCTCGCAAGCCCGATGAAGTGGTTGGCCGTGCTGGCTCTGGTCGATTACGGCTTCTGGATGTTCCCTGTTTTTTACATCAGGGAGAAGCGCTATATTCGACGCTTCGAGCGCTTCTTCGCCGAGCAGGCCTATGCCAAAGGCGAGTACCGCCCCGATAAGCAGCTGCGCATCTATATCCCCGAGCGGGAGGAGGAGCTCACGCGCTCCTTTCAGACACGTTCGGTCTACGAGCTGCGCGTGCCGCCCCTGCTTTTCGCCTTTGTGAATGACAGCAGCGGCAGGCTCTTCCTGCTCACGGAGAAGCGCCGAAAGGACGGCATAGAGGTCACAGAGTTCGACGGCCCGTCCTGCACTGTCACCGTTCCGGTAAAGAAAAGCAGCATGACGGTCGAGCTTACGCTGACTGACAGGGAAACGCCTTGAAAAACATAATTACAGAAAGACAAAAGAAGGAGATATACATGGCAAATTTTTGCGGAAACTGCGGCGTCAAGCTCGACGCCGATATGAAGATCTGCCCCAACTGCGGCAGAATGGTGGGTAAAGCCCGAAGAGCTGTTCCGGCGAGCGCTCCTGCGCCTGCAAGGACGCCGAAAAGGGCAGCACCCGTCAGAAACGTAAAGAAAAAGAAAACGGCAGCACCAAAGCCCCATACAAAGCGTCCCGTCCCCGAGTATGAGGAGGAAGAGGAGAGCGACCGCAGCGGCAGACACGCTGCCTTTGTGCTGATAAGGCGCTTCGTGGTCATCGCGGTGGTCGTGGCCGCCATCTATTTCGCGGCCTTTGCGGTGCAGGTCGTCAGGGTCAAGCACGCCACCTACGAGTTCAACCTCCCCGAGAGCTTCTTCTCGGCAAAGAACTACGGCGAGGCCTTTGAAAACGCCACCGAGGACGGACACTGGCACTACAACATCGTGACCCAGCGCGTGCGCTACACGGCCACCCACAACGGCGAGCCCATCGAGATAACGTTCTCGGCGCTGGGCTCGGTCACTGTCAAGGAGGTCGATTACGACGGCAAGGAACGCACCGACGACGAGGAGATCTCAAACGCCCTGATGGGGCTGTTCATTTAGACAGGAAGTATAAGAATTACGGAAGGATCGGCTTATGGCAAGGTTTTGGAAAAAATTGAGCAAGACTCTGTTTTCCCAGAGAACTACTATCATACTGCTGCTCCTGCTGCAGATACTCTTCCTTGCCTTCACCCTGCTCAGCATCATCGAGTACACCCCGAAGATGTACTATCTCTTTCAGGGGATCGGTGTGCTGCTGGCTATCGCTATCCTTAACAAGGACGAGAACCCCGCCTATAAGCTGGCGTGGATAATACCGCTGCTGGCGATACCGATGTTCGCCACAGTGGCTTATTTTGTGCTGTCAAATCAGTACGGCACCCGCAGAGTCAGGGCGGCGCACCTTAAAAAGTGCGAGGAAACAAAGCCCCTGCTCGTGCCCGATAAAAACGTGATGCAGGCGCTTGAGAACGAAAACAGGGGAGCAGGGCGGCTTGCCCGCTATCTCGACGAGCACGGCGGCTATCCCGCCTGCGATAACACCACCGTCGAGTATTTCCCCAGCGGCGAGGCCAAGTTCCCCGTGCTTTTACAGGAGCTCAGAAAGGCCGAGCGCTTCATATTCATGGAGTATTTCATAATCGCCGAGGGCGAGATGTGGTCTCAGGTGGAGGAGATACTGCTTGAAAAGGCCGCACAGGGCGTCGATGTCAGGCTGATCTACGACGGCATGGCCTCGCAGTCGCTCCTGCCCTACAGATATGACCGCACCCTCAGGGAGAAGGGCATCCGCTGCCACGTCTTCAACCCCTTCCGTCCGATGCTCTCGTCCATACAGAACAACCGCGACCACCGCAAGATCTGCGTTATCGACGGAAACGTCGCCTTCAACGGCGGCATCAATCTCGCCGATGAGTACATCAACCGCCTGAAGCGCTTCGGCTACTGGAAGGACAGCGCCGTCATGCTTCGCGGAGCAGGCGTCTGGAACTTCACGATGATGTTCCTGCAAATGTGGGAGATACTCGATCCCGCACCCGATGACTACGAGCTCTACCGCCCGACCGAGCTGCCCGAGGCCGCAAAGGGCTTCGTTATCCCCTACGGCGACTCGCCGCTCGACGAGGAGAACGTCGGAGAGTTCGTCTACCTCGATATGATCTACGGCGCCCGTGATTACGTCTATATCACCACGCCCTACCTGATACTGAACAACGAGCTTGTCACCGCGATGGAGTTCGCGGCCAAGAGCGGTGTCAAGGTAAGGCTCATCACCCCTGGAATACCTGACAAGTGGTACTGCCGCTCGATCGCGTGGGATTATTACTACGACCTTATCCGCCTCGGCGTCGAGGTCTACGAGTTCACCGACGGCTTTATCCACGCCAAGAATTTTGTCTCCGACGACAAGTCCGCGGTTGTCGGCACGATAAATCTCGACTACCGCAGCCTTTATCTGCACTTCGAGTGCGCAACATATATGTACAAGACCCCCTGCGTCGCCGACGTGAAGAAGGACTTCGAGCGCACTCTGCGCCGCTGCCATAAGGTCACGGTCGAGGACTGCAAAAAGCGCTCCGTCTTCAACCGCATAGCGTCCGCAGTCCTGAGAGTATTCGCACCGCTGCTTTGATGATGCGCAATTCACAATGCACAATTATGGTGTGCGCAAAGCGCACGTTATGGCCTTTTGACCGTAGAAATAACGAAAGTAAGCACAATTCAGCTTCAAACGCACTTTCCCGTTTTCACACTGATTGTGAATTGCTCATTCTATCCGCTTCGCGGAGAAATCCCGCCGCAGGCGGCACCCTCATTGTGCATTGTGAATTGTGCATTGTGCATTGATTTTTGCCGCGAGGTTAATTTATTTTTTTCTTGACAAAGCTGTGGAATTATGGTATATTTGTATTTGTCACGAGCACACTTGTTTTCGGGAGGTGGACTGTATGGACGGCAAAAGCGGAAAACTTGTGATCGTCAACGACTCGGTGCTGCCAGAGATAATCTCGAAGGTGCTGAAAGCCAAGAAGATGAGAGCAAGCGGCGAGGCCGCGACCTCCGCCGAAGCCTGTAGGGCGGTCGGCATCTCTCGCAGTGCCTACTATAAATATAAGGACTCCGTATTCAGCTATGACGAGCAGTTCACTAACAGGATAATCTCTATCTACTGCTTGCTGAAGGACGAAAAGGGCGTGCTCTCGTCAATAATCTCCAAGCTTTATGAGCTGGGCGCGAACATTCTCACCATCAACCAGAATATCCCGATCGACTCGGTGGCAACGGTCACTGTCTCGGTAAGATACGACGGCGGCGAAGGCACAGCCTCTCTTAAAAGCGAGCTTGCCAAGGTCGGCGGCGTCGTGGACGTAAAGATAATCTCGGGAGAGTAAGCGCAAAGCACGGAAATAGAAAGGAAAGAATCACACATGAATAATATTGCTGTCATCGGCTACGGCGTTGTCGGTTCGGGAACTGTCGAGCTGTTTGAAAAGAACAGGGAGGCTATCTGCAAGAAGGTAGGCAGGGACTGCGACATCAAGTATATCTGCGACCTGCGGGATTTCCCCGGCGATCCCTATGAGGACAGGATGGTCAAGGACTTCAACACTATCCTGAACGACGACGAGATCGAGGTCGTTGCCGAAGTAGTCGGAGGAGCGACCTTTGCCTATGACTATACCAAAAAGCTGCTCAGCCGCGGAAAAAGCGTTGTCACCTCGAATAAGGAGCTTGTGGCGACTCACGGCGCAGAGCTGCTTGCCATCGCCGCAGAGCATAACTGCAACTACCTGTTTGAAGCCAGCGTAGGCGGCGGAATCCCGATAATCAGACCCCTTAACAAGTGCCTCGCGGGCAACGACATCGAGAGCATTTCCGGTATACTGAACGGCACAACGAACTTTATCCTCACCAAGATGATAAACGAGCAGATGACCTTTGAGGACGCGCTTAAAATGGCCCAGCAGCTGGGCTATGCCGAGGCCGACCCCACCGCCGATGTCGAAGGCCACGACGCCTGCCGCAAGATCTGTATCCTCGGCTCGCTCGCCTTCGGAAAGCATATCTATCCGCAGTATGTTCACTGCTCCGGCATCTCGCATATAACCCTCGAGGACGTTGAGTACGCCGACAACGCAGGCTACGGCATCAAGCTGATAGGCACCGTCAAGCCCGCAGGCAGCGGCAAGGTCTACACTATCGTGTGCCCGAGGCTCGTCCCC
>CAMNBY010000202.1 GCA_946533615.1 uncultured Clostridia bacterium | reverse complement strand
GTTGCGCCCAGCGACGACGCCAAATACGGCTGGTGGATATATCAGGACGCGACCTGCGACGCCCTTGTCGAGATGCTCGAGGCAGGGCAGACCGTCGAGAGCGTTGACCCGATCTACTACAGCGAGGGCGACTACTTCACCTACACCGGCGTTGAAGAGGCAAGAAAGAAGAACGACGACATCGGCAAGACCTACATCGAGGTCGATCTGACAGCACAGCATATGTGGTACTACAAGAAGGGCAAGCTCGACTACGAGGCGGACATCGTTTCGGGTCAGACGACCTCTCTTGCAAGAACTACCCTCCCGGGCGTTTACAAGCTCTGGAGCAAGGACACCAACCACAGAATGAAGGACACCAACGGCGACGGCGAGAGCTGGGACGTTACCTGCTCCTACTGGAACAACATTTCCCTCTGCGGCATCGGTATGCACGACTCTCAGTGGCGCGGCAACGCCCTCGGCGGCAACATCTACAAGTGGAACGGCTCTCACGGCTGCATAAACATGACCTACAACGGCGCAAAGTACATCTACGATAACGTTCCCCTCGGCACTCCCGTAGTTATGTATTACAAGGATATGGACTCCGACGCCGAAACACCCTACGGCCTGTAAGCCGGAAAAACAAAACAATACAATAAAGCGGCGCCTCGCTCACCACGAGCAGGGCGCCGCTTTTGCGCTTTGTTTGTATTTTTGTTTATCCGTATCGTCAGTCCACCTTGGGCAGCTTTGCAAGGCTTGCGGCGATCTCCTCTTCGGTCGGGATATAGTCCGTCATCTCGTGGTCGTTGAACTTCTGATATGCTACCATGTCGAAATAGCCGGTGCCTGTCAGGCCGAAGAGGATAGTCTTCTCCTCGCCTGTCTCCTTGCACTTGAGAGCCTCGTCGATGGCTACCTTGATGGCGTGGCTGCTCTCGGGAGCAGGCAGGATGCCCTCTACTCTTGCAAACTTCTCGGCAGCCTCGAAAACTGCGGTCTGCTCGACGCTTCTTGCGGTGATAAGGCCGTCATCGTAAAGCTGGGAGAGAATGCCGCTCATGCCGTGATAGCGCAGGCCGCCTGCGTGGTTGGCAGAGGGTATGAAGCCCGAGCCGAGGGTGTACATCTTCTGCAGCGGGCAAACCTTTCCGGTGTCGCAGAAGTCATAGGCGTACTTGCCGCGAGTGAGCGAGGGGCAGGATGCAGGCTCTACCGCGATGAATTCGTAGTCGGCCTCGCCGCGGAGCTTTCTTCCCATAAAGGGCGAGATCAGGCCGCCAAGATTTGAGCCGCCGCCTGCACAGCCGATTATCATATCGGGCTTGATGTCATACTTGTCGCAGGCAGCCATTGCCTCGAGGCCGATGACTGTCTGATGCAGCAGCACCTGAGAAAGCACCGAGCCGAGGACGTACCTGTAGCCCTCGGTGCCGACCGCGACCTCAACAGCCTCCGAGATAGCGCAGCCAAGGCTTCCTGTCGTTCCCGGGAACTGCTCGAGTATCTTTTTGCCGATGTTGGTTGTGGTCGAGGGCGAGGGAGTAACGTCTGCGCCGTAGGTGCGCATCACCTCGCGGCGGAACGGCTTCTGCTCGTAGCTTACCTTGACCATGAAGACCTTGCAGTCAAGTCCCAGGTAAGCGCAGGCCATCGAAAGTGCGGTTCCCCACTGGCCTGCTCCAGTTTCGGTCGTTACGCCCTTGAGACCCTGCTTTTTGGCGTAATAGGCCTGAGCGATCGCCGAGTTGAGCTTATGGCTGCCGGAGGTGTTGTTGCCCTCGAATTTGTAATAGATCTTTGCGGGAGTGCCCAGCGCCTTTTCAAGGCAGTAGGCTCTTACCAGCGGTGCGGGACGGTACATTTTGTAGAAGTCGAGTATCTCCTGCGGGATGTCGATATAGGGTGTGGTATCGTCGAGCTCCTGCTCGGCAAGCTCGCGGCAGAAGACGCGGCTCAGCTCGTCAAGGGTCATAGGCTGGTGGGTCTCGGGATTGAGAAGCGGCGCAGGCTTGTTCTTCATATCTGCGCGCACATTATACCACTGCTTAGGCAGCTCGTCTTCTTCAAGATAGATCTTGTAGGGGATCGTTTTGCTCATAGTGATTACCTCTTTCTTAAATTTTTTATTCAGCGCAGGCGCCTTTGCGGGCTGCGCAAATTTACACAACAAAAAACCCGTCCCTTAAAAACATGGGACAGGTGATGATTCCTGCGGTGCCACCCAATTTGGCGCAAAGAGCGTCCACTCGGCCTCGTACCGACATACGAGCCTGCATTGGTAACGGGTGCAGAGTTCCCGTTGACTGCTACTTGCCGCAAAGGCTTTCGGTCACCCTCGGAAGTCCATTCACTAAAAGCACAGCTGCTGCCTCACAGCGCCCGGCAGCTCTCTGAAAGCCGAAACTAAAAGCTACTTACTCTTCTTCACAGGTTTAGCTTATTCAACAAGACCATTATACACCCTCTCCCCCCTTTTGTCAACCCCTTTTTTTAGTACGCCCCGGGCGCGGGTGCGCAATCCGCGTGAGCGGCGGCAAGCCGCCTCACAACTGTGTGATGTGCCGGGTAGTCCTCGCGATACGTTTTTTTAATCCGCGAGATCACTCGCAAGCTCGTTTACAACAGCGAAGTGTGCCGGAGCTCCCTCGCGATACGGTGGGGGTCAGCCGGATAGAGGAAGAGGAATATGCCCAAGCAAGGGTCGAGAAAAAGGAAAACGCCCCAACAAGGCTTTGCCCCCACATCGCTGTCCACAAATTGGCCGGTTCCAAGGGCGGCCTTAGCCCTTGGCAGGGTTTTTAGGGG
>CAMNBY010000201.1 GCA_946533615.1 uncultured Clostridia bacterium | reverse complement strand
CAAGCCAGTACCAGCCCCTTTTAGGGGCAGAGCAAACCACCACTTTAGTGGTGGTTATGATTTTCGTTTATCAGCCGAGCAGCAGGTCGTCCGTTCTTTCAAGCAGCTCGCGCAGGCGCTGTGCCGTGTGCATTATCCTGATGATAAACAGCTCGCTGTCGTGGTCGGAGATCAGGTCGATCAGGAAAATGAACCTGATGCAGCCCATGATCGAGATCTTGTCGCGCAGAGCCGCGAGCTTCGCTTCGTCGTCGGTCTCGAAGTAATAGCCGATGAAGTCCCTCCACACCTTGTCGGAAAGCTCCTTAGGTATCCCGAGGAAGTCCATGCTGTTGGCAGGGTCGTCCTCGCCGAAGGCAAAGTAGGTGACGTATACAGATTGCAGGTCAAAGATCGCGTTGCCCTCACAGAGGGTGTCCATGTCGATGAGGAACGGCTCGCCGTCCTGCACCATGATGTTCTTCATCTGCGAGTCGCCGTGGATAACGCCGTGCTCCTCGGGTATCTCGTCGAACATCTTTTTCAGGCGGCTGTGAAGCTCTGCATCAAGATACTTCGCCGCAACATCAAGATAGCCCGAGAACTGCTGCTTTGCCGACCTCAGCTTGCCGGCAGGAACGGTGCGCCCGTTCACGAGCCGCAGGAACTCGGCGTACATCTTTATGATCGCGTCAGAGTTTTCGGGCTGCTCGATCAGCAGGTCGTTGAGCGTCTTTGCGTTCAGCATCTCGAACACCGAGCCGTAGCACTTGCCGACCTGGACGATGTCGTAGGAGATAGCTGTAGGAACGCCCGCAACAAGCGCCGTCCTCGCCATTTCCTTTTCGTTCTTTATCATCGCAAGGCTGTCGGGAGTTTCATATACCTTGACTATCGTTTCCTCGTCGATGCGGTAGACGGTGCCGTAAAAGCCCCGCCCGATGATCTCGCAGCCGTCAACGCTAATTTGGCGCTTCTTCCTCGAAACCTCGAAAAGCTCGGTGAAGCCCGTGGTCTCAAGAATGTCGTAAACGTCCTTTGAAACGTTTATCATTTCGGGAGTCTCGGGGAGCTTTTTTCTGAGCTTCATCAGCACACGCAGCCCCGCGCTGGAGATGTATTCAAGCTCCGACATATCTATCACGGGCACAAGACCGCTGTTTGCTTCAAGCGCCTGCATAACGTCGCTTTCGGCCTCGGCGGCATTGGTGGTGTCTATCCTTCCCGAGAGAAAGATCGTGAACTGTTCGTAATCGTTTTTGCAGCTTACATTTGCGCCCATGCGAGCTCCTCCTTCCTCTGCGTTCAGAGCTGAAGCAGCGAATAAGCCTCGCTGCCGTATTTGTCGTAAGATCTGAGAAAGACCTCCTGTATCGTTGCGGTGGTAGACGGCCTGTCCTCGGACGGTACAAGCTCCGAGAAGGTCACACCGGCCATGCTCCGTATCAGCGCGTAAAAGCCAAGCACGCCCTCTGCCTTCCCGATCATTTCTTCGTCATCGGTGCCGAGATAGCTGCGTATCAGCGAGCCCCAGAGAACGTTCAGATCCGCTTCGTTCATCTTTGTGTATTTCTGGGCGCCTCCGCGGTGCAGGGCGATCTGCATTATGTGGTAGCAGCCCAGCAGGTCAAGGACAGGGTGCCCGGCAGAGGCATCGCCCATGTCTATAAGCAGCCACTCGCCGTCACGCACCATGATGTTCCCGGGGTGCAGGTCGCCGTGAACGAAGGTGTTCCTCGGCGGTATGCTGCTGATGAGCAGATCAAGCTTGTCAAGGGTGCTGTCCTTGTAGTATCCGCTCCGCCTGCTGATGTCA
Source organism: uncultured Clostridia bacterium (assembly GCA_946533615.1). GTDB lineage: Bacteria > Bacillota > Clostridia > Oscillospirales > Ruminococcaceae > FB2012. The sequence continues at coordinate 11,987 of CAMNBY010000201.1, read as the reverse complement.
GCCCAGAGGCGCAGCCCTTCGCGGCCGTCGGGCAGCTCGCCCGGCTCAAATACCGTCGAGTGGAGCTGCTTCAAAAGCTTGGCCATCTTCCTGCCGCTGTTTTGTATCTCTTCGGGGTGTTTGGAGAGCCATGCGCCAAGGGTGTCGGCCTCAAGCATCTCGTAGATCATGCCGTACCTCTCGCCGACCCTTACGATGTCAAAGGAGATCGCCGATGGTATGCCCCTGATAAAGGTCTTTCTTGCTGCGTCCTTCTCCCGCTGTATCTTTTCGGGCGGGCTGGTCAGCGGGTCATAGACTTTGATTATCTGCTCGCTGTTAAGGCGGTAGACCTGGCCGTTTGCGCCGCCTCCCAGCTTCGTCAGGCCTTCGATACTTACGTTCCTCATATCACATCAGCTCCTTTTCCTGCGGTGTCTTATTATTTGCGGGCGACTCCTTCGCCGTAGATAGTTGTCCAGTCGTTCTTCATCGAAACAGGCACCCAGCCGAACTCGTCGCAGAGGTCAAACATCTTCTGCGCCTTCTCCTCGTTGCCGTTCTCGCGCACCGTATCGTCACAGCAGAGCATGAACGCAAGGCTCTTGTACTTGTTGTTGCTTGTGGCATATTCTGCCATGCTCGCGTCGCCTGTGCTGTTGCCGAACGAGAGCACAGGCTGCTGCCCGATCTCCTGATTGATGACAGTGACCTTGTTCATCTTCAGGTTCTTGATGATAAAATCTCCGCCCAGCACCAGCTTGTCGTTGTCGTCAAAGACGTAATCAAGTCCGTCGGTGTCGCCCTGATCGGGAGCCACCACCGACTCGTCCGAGCCGATGATCTGCTTGTTCGGCAGGTCAAGCTCCGAGTCATAGCAAATGCCCCTGACGATAAATCTGTCGGTGCCGCTGACGATGTAAACGGTGAAATCATTGTCCTGTAGGTAATCAACGACCTCGAGCATCGGCTTGTAAAAGCCCTCGCCCCTTGTCATGCCCTCGTAGCTCGGCATGGGCTGCTTCTTGAATTCCTGAATGTACTCGTTGAACTCGTCGATGGTCATGCCCGAGAAGGCCGACGCCACAGCCTTGCCGTGGTCAGTCTCCAGCCCCTTGAAGCTCTCGCCCGTTTCGTTCTGGGTCTTGATCTTTTCGGCGACCTCCTTTTCAAAGTCGCTGGCCTTGTCCTTGTAGTCGGGATCCTCCAGCACGCGGTATTTCAGCAGCGTGTAGTCAAAGTAGTTGGGGTCGGTCTCGCAGAAAAGCGTGCCGTCCAGATCAAACACCGCTATCCTGTCCTCGGGCGGTATGTAGTCCTCGCTGCCCTCGACCGTGATAGCCGCGATGTAGTCAACAAGGGCGGCCTTTGCGGGAGCCTCGTCTGTCCAGAGCGAGAGCGGTTCTGCCTCGGGCTCCTTTTCGGGCTCCGGCTCTGCGGGCTCGGGCTCGGCAGGGGTGGTCTGCGTGTCTGCGGGCTTTTCGGGCTCGGGAGCCTCGGTCGCTGCCGTTGTCGTAGTTGTTGCGGTCGTGGTCTCGGCCTTGCTGTCGTCATTGTCCTTGTTTTTGTTCTTCCAGCCAACGCCCATGCCGTAGCAGACGCTCTCGACGGCGATCACGCATATCGCGGCAATCGCCACGGGCTTCCAGATGTTCTTCTTTTCTGACATTTTCTATCTCTCCAGTTGTTGTTTTCTGAGCTCCGATCTGAGGCACACGGGGCGAGCTTGCAACTGCCGTCACCTTGCGGCCGTACCTCACGATGCCCTGGCTCTTGTAATAGTATCTCCTTTTATTATACCACATTCGGTGCAACAAATTAGCAACAAAAAGCGCCGCAGTTCCTTGGTGTTTTGCCGAAATTTGCAGCAGCAATTTGTGGGATTTGCACAAAAGCAGCAAGTTGCACAATTGTTTTCCTAAAACTTTGTGCAAAATTTTAGCGATAATTATTCAATTTGTTGCAGATTTGTTGCGCTGGATATGTTATAATGTTTGTGTATGAAATAAATACATTCGGCGGGCCGTGCCTGCCGTGAATGATCTTAACACAGAAAGGAATTTTTATCATGGAGATCAAAAAGGAAAATAAGAACGGCACAGTCAACGTAGTCATCAGCGGAAGAGTAGACACCACCACAGCTCCCGCCCTCGAGGCAGAGCTCAAGGAAAGCTATGACACCTGCGATGCTCTCGAGCTTGATTTCGCAGACGTCGAGTATATCTCTTCGGCAGGCCTCAGGGTGCTGCTCTCGGCTCAGAAGGTTATGAGCAGAAAGGGCGGCATGACCCTCAGGAACGTCGGCGCCGATATTATGGAGATCTTTGAGGTAACAGGCTTTTCGGAGATCCTTACCATCGTATAAAAACATATAAGGGGATATGTATGAAAGAATTTGTTATTGACGCGCTGACGGATAACCTTCCCGAGGTGCTGGGCTTTGTGGACGAGCAGCTTGAAACCGCCGACTGCCCGATGAAGATACAGATGCAGATAGATATCGCCGTAGAGGAGATATTCGTGAACATCGCCAACTATGCCTATGCCCCGAACGTCGGCAAGGCCGAGATCGCGGTGGACACGAGCGGCGGTACTGCGACCGTGCGCTTCAGGGACAGCGGCGTGCCTTACGACCCGCTCAAAAAGGACGACCCCGATGTCTCGCTGCCAGCAGAGAAGAGACAGATCGGCGGCCTTGGCATCTTTATGGTCAAGAAGACCATGGACGAAATGCAGTATGAGTATACTGACGGGCACAACGTTCTCACGCTGAAAAAAGGACTGGTGATCGGGTGATAAAGAAATTTGGGCTGACCTTTGGCGGTCTGCAGCAAAAAATACTTAACCTGGTGCTGATTTTTCTGCTGGCGCTGCTGGCGGTCTTCGGAGCGGTCTCGATATATCAGTCGAAGAAGCTCAGCAATGTTGTCAGTGATGCAAACACCGAACAGCAGTCAGCCATCAGCCGGGTATCGACAGACACCATGAAGAGTGTCATTGACAGCTCGCTGACCAAAACAAACGCGCTCCAGTCTTATATCGCCGACGATATGTTCTCGGACGTCAAGACCGACGTCGGCACCCTTGAAACACTGGCGACAGGCCTCTTTCAGCACATGGACGATTTTTCGCCTGGTACGGTCGCACCTCCCGACGCCGCAAATCAGGGCGTGTATACCCCTCAGGCTCTCTGCGAGGAGGGCGTTGACTACACCAAGTCAAAGCTGCTGGGCATCGCCGCTCTCATGAGCGACACCATGGTCGCTATGTGCGAAAAATCGGGCTATATGGAGAACTGCTTCATCGGCCTCGCCGACGGCACCTGCCTTATGGTGGATGGAAGATCGGCAATGAAGCTGGACGATAACGGGAACGTAAATCCCTATCCCGTGCGCGAGAGACCCTGGTACAAAACAGCCGCCGCACAAGGCGAGCTGTGCTTCACGGGCATCGAGATCGACCACTACACAGGCGAGATAGGCATCGAGTGCCAGGCGCCGATCTATGTTGACGGCGAGCTTGTCGCCGTTGTTGCGGCAGACCTGTTCCTCAACGCCATGAACGATTATGTAAACACCTCTTCCTCAGAGAATAGCGGCCTTTGCGTTATCAACGACGAGGGCAAGGTCATCTTCGCCCCCGAGGACAACAGCGTCTTCAAGATGATAACCGACAATCACGCCCCCGACCTAAGAGCCTCCGAGAACAAGGAGCTTGCGGCGTTCGTTACCAAGGCTCTCTCCGAGTCAACAGGCCTCCAGCTCGTCAATGTGGGCGAAAAGACCTATTATATGACCGCCACCCCGATGAACACCATCGGCTGGACAGTCGTGTCCTTCGTCGAAAAGGAGCTCACCGAGCAGCCCACAGCGATGATGATGTCCGAGTATGACAAGATCAATCAGGACGCACAGGGCAAATTCGAGTACGGCGCAGACAAGTCAAAGCAGACCACACTTGTCATGATCGGACTGCTGCTGGTGCTCGGCACCGTCGGCGCCCTGACCGTCGCAGGCAGGGTGGTCCGCCCCATCGAGAAGATGACCAAGCGTATGGATTCTATCTCGGGCACGGATCAGGCCTTCGAGATGGACGATGCCTACCTCACGGGCGACGAGGTCGAGATGCTTGCAAGAACGCTCGCAGATCTCTCGCAGAAGACCAGGAACTATATCTCGCAGATCACAACGATCACCGCCGAGAAGGAGCGAATAGGCGCCGAGCTCGAGCTTGCAACAAGGATACAGGCGGATATGCTGCCTAACCTCTTCCCCGCATTCCCCGAGCGCGAGGAGTTCGACATCTACGCCACCATGACACCCGCCAAGGAGGTCGGCGGCGACTTCTATGACTTCTTCCTGATCGACGAGGATCACCTTGGAATGGTCATCGCGGACGTTTCAGGCAAGGGTGTTCCTGCGGCGCTGTTCATGATGATGTCGAAGATACTTGTTTCCAACTTTGCGATGATGGGCGGCAGCCCCGCAAAGGTCCTCGAGCAGGTCAACACTCAGATCTGCAAGAACAACGACGAGGAAATGTTCGTTACCGTCTGGTTCGGCATACTCGAGATCTCGACAGGCAAGGTGACCGCCGCCAACGCAGGCCACGAGTACCCGATACTTAAAAAGCAGAATGGCAAGTTCGAGATCTATAAGGATAAACACGGCTTCGTAATCGGCGGAATCGAGAATATCAAATTCAAGGAGTACGAGTTCACCATCGAGAAGGGCGGCACGCTCTTCCTCTATACCGACGGCGTTGCCGAAGCCACAAACGCAAACAACAAGCTCTTCGGCCCCGACAGGATGATAGAAGCACTGAACAAGGATCCCGATGCGCCGCCCAAGACGCTGCTCGGCAACATGAAGCAGGCGGTGGACGAATTTGTGGGCGAGGCTCCGCAGTTCGACGACCTGACCATGCTGTGTGTCAAGCTGCTGCCTGACGAGGAAAGAAAGCAAAAACAGGAGGATAATAAAAATGAAAAGTGACGTTATCAGCATCCACAGCGACCTGAGAGGTACGGAGGAAGCCATGAAGGCTGCCGAGGGCTTCATCAGATACAACAGCTTCAAGCGCAAGAACGCCATGCACGTAAGGCTGCTCACCGAGGAGCTTATCAGCATGGTACACGGCATTATGGATAACTTCAAGGGCGACCTCTGGTTCGAGAGCGACAGGAACAAGGACGGCAGCACACTCTGCCGCATCTGCCTGTCTGCCAAGAGAAGCGCTGACCCCAAACAGGAGGAGCAGCTGCTCTCCGTATCCACAAGCGGAAAGAACGAGAGCGCAAAGGGCGTCCTCGGAAAGATCAGAGAGGTCTTCCGCGTAAGCGCACAGTATTCCGACGAGGGCGTCTTCCTCAGCGATTACCAGACAGGCCCCGCCAGCTGGTACAGCATGGGCGTTATGAACAACGGCGTCCCCACGGGCTATGACATGGAGCGCTGCTGGTCGCTGAGAAGCTACCGCAAGAACCTGCCCGAGGATCATTCCGCCGCGGCAGAAGAGTGGGACGAGCTTGAAAAATCCATCATCGCCAAGCTGGCCGACGATGTAAAAGTATGGCTCAGGAACAACAGCACCGAAGTCGTTGTTGAGAAGAAAATAACCGAATAAAAACAGACGCGCACAGCACATCTCGGGTGCTGTGCTGCGTTTTATAAGGGAATAATAACAGATGAAGAAGAATAGCGGAAAAACGGATATTATCATAGTGCTGGTGATACTTGCGCTGATAGGCACAGCCGTCACGGTGCATCTTGTACGTAAAAACAGGGACAAGAAAGCCGCCGACAGCGCTCGGAAAACGACCATCACCGCAGAAGAATGCAACGGCCGCAAGATCGGCATACTCACGGGAACGAACATGGAGCAGGAAAGCTTCGACCACTTCCCCGACAGCGAATATTTTTATTATGACGGCTATCCGAACCTGAACACAGCGCTGCTCAACGGCACGATCGACGCCTACCTCGGCGACGAGCCCGCCCTGAAAAGCATACACTCGGCAGAGCCGAAGATCGACTACATAAGGCAGAGCCTGACAAACAACAAGTATTCCTTTGCGTTCAGAAAGGACGACCCCGAGGAGGCCGCCCTCTGCAAGCAGTTCAACGAATTTCTTGCAAAGGCTAACGCCGACGGCACGATCGCCGAGATAGACTCCATCTGGTTCGGCGCCGACGAGAGCAAAAAGGTCGTGGATATGTCAGACCTGACAGACAGGAACGGCACTATCCACGTTGTCACCACCAGCACCGACGAGCCTTTCTCCTACATCAAGGACAACAAGAACGTCGGCTATGATATCGACGTTGTTGTCAGGTTCTGCCGCGAATACGGCTACGCCCTCGAGCTTGGCGATGTGGACTTTGCCGCAAGGATCCCTGCCCTTGCTTCGGGAAAGTACGAATTCACCACCTCGATGAACGTGACGCCCGAAAGGGAGGAGGAGGTCATGTTCTCCGACCCCGTCAGCGAGGGCGGAATAGTTATCGCCGTCAGGGCAGAGGAGCTCTCGCCCGATGAGGAGGTTCGCTCAAGGCCGTTCTCCTATTACGCCGAGAACGGCAAAATAGGCGCTATCACAGGCGGCCTCTACGAGGTCGAGATACTGAAGCGCTTCCCCGATTCGGACGTTTTGCAGTTCAACGCACAGCCCGACCTCGCCGTGGCTCTCGGCGAGGGAAAGATCGACGCCTTTACCTGTCCGCTGTCCTCGGCAAAGGACTTTATGAAGGAGAACAGCGACCTAACTTATCTTTATGAGACCTTCATGGAGATACCCTACGGCATCGCCTTTCAGAAGGCCGACGGAGAGAACGAGCTCCGCGACAGCTTCAACGCCTATCTTGCAGAGCTCAAGGCCGACGGGACCTATGACGAGATCGTAAAGAAATGGTTCGGCGACGACGAAGCTGCAAAGACCGTTGACATTCCCGAGAGCGGCAGCAGAACGCTCCGCTATATCACCGCCTCTACCATGCAGCCCTATTCCTACATTAAGGACGGTAAAAACGCAGGCCTCGAGGTCGATCTGCTCGCGGGCTTCTGCCGCGAGATGGGCTACGGCCTCTCGATCGACAACGCCGAGTTCGGCTCGCTGATAGCGGGCGTTTCCTCGGGCACCTACGACATCGCCTCGGGTACGATAATGATAACCGAGGAACGCGCCCAGAGCGTGGACTTCTCGGACGTTTACTACACCACCGACGCCGTCGTCGTTGTCAGAAAGGAAAACACCGTCAGGGAGGAAAAGTCCTTTATCGCAGAGCTCAAGGACAGCTTCAACAAGAACTTTATCCGCGAGGACCGCTGGAAGCTGATCGCCGAGGGCATCGGCACTACCTGCTTCATCACCCTGCTCTCGGCGCTGTTCGGAACAGTGCTGGCCTTCCTTGTATGTATGTTCAGACGAACAGGCAGCAGGCTCGCGAACCTGATCTCAAATATCTACGTCAAGCTCTTGCAGGGCACGCCTATGGTCGTGCTGCTGATGATCCTTTATTACATCGTCTTCGGCAAGTCGGGGATCTCTGCCGCGTGGGTGGCTGTTATCGGCTTCTCGCTGAATTTCGGCGCCTATACCTCGGAGATCATGCGCTCGGGGATAGAGAGCATCGACGGCGGCCAGCGTGAAGCGGCTCTTGCCCTTGGATATACGGAAAATCAGGCGTTTTTCAGGTTCATCTTTCCTCAGGCGGCAGTAAGGTTCCTGCCTGTCTATCGCGGCGAGGTCATCACCCTGCTGAAAGGCACCTCCGTTGTAGGCTACATAGCCATACAGGATCTTACAAAGATGAGCGACATCATCAGGAGCCGCACCTACGAGGCCTTCTTCCCGCTGATCGTGACCGCGGTGATCTACTTTATCCTTGCTTGGGTACTGGCGCTGGCGCTCAGGCTGATACTCAACAGGATAGACCCGAAACACAGGCGCAAAAAGCAGCACCCGGCAAAGGAGGCAGCGTGAAATGAGCATGATAAAGATCGAACATCTCAGGAAGGAATATCCGAACGTCACCCCCCTCGAGGACGTTTCGGCAGAGATAAACAAGGGGGACGTTATCTCGGTCATCGGCCCGTCCGGAACGGGAAAATCCACGCTCCTGCGCTGCCTCAACCTGCTCGAGCAGCCCACCTCGGGCACAGTCACCGTTGACGGAGAGATCATAACCGCACCCGGCTGCGACATCTCAAAGGTAAGGCAGAAGATGGGCATGGTGTTCCAGTCCTTCAATCTCTTTGCAAACCTGAATATAATCGACAACGTTACTGCCGCTCCGATAAGCCTGATGAAGACCCCGAAGGAGCAGGCGTATAAGGAGGGAATGGAGCTCCTGCGGAGGGTCGGCCTTGCCGAAAAGGCGCAGAGCTTCCCCGACGAGCTCTCGGGCGGCCAGAAGCAGCGCGTGGCTATCGCAAGAGCCATAGCCATGAAGCCCGAGATACTGCTCTTCGACGAGCCGACCTCGGCGCTTGACCCTACAATGGTCGGCGAGGTGCTGTCGGTCATCAGGACGCTGGCAAAAGAGGGCATGACCATGATGATCGTTACCCACGAAATGAAATTTGCGCGTGATGTTTCGACCCGTGTGTTCTACATGGACGAGGGCGGCATCTATGAGGAGGGCACCCCCGAGGAGATCTTTGACCACCCGAAGCGTGACAGGACGCGCGTGTTCATCAAGCGGCTGAAGCAGCTGGTGCTTGAATTCTCCTCGCCCGACGCGGACTTTGTGAGCTTCATGTCACAGATCGAGGAGTTCGGCCGCCGCAGTCTGCTCTCGCCAAAGATCATTCGCAATATGCAGCTGTGCTTTGAGGAGCTGGTGGTGCAGAACATACTTCCCACAGCAGGGGAGGAATGCCTGCCCGCGACCGTCACCGCCGAATATTCCGAGACCGACGGGAGCACGACCATGACCATCAACTACGGAGGAAAGAGGTTCGACCCGTTCACCGACGGCGACGAGCTCTCGGTGATGATGATAAAGCGCCTCGCCGAAAACACCGCCTATCGCTACGACGGCCGCAATACCGTCACAGTCCGTTTTGTCTGAGACCGAAGGAGGTACGGTATGATACTTTACATCAACAGCTGTGTAAGAGAAAACTCGAGGACAGACCGCCTTGCAAGGGCGGTGCTATCAAAGCTCGGCAGGTACAGCGAGCTTTACCTGCCAGACGAAGGCTTGCAGCCTCTCTCGGAGGAGACGCTTGAAAAGCGCACCTCGCTGCTGGCAGCAGGAGACCTGAACGACCCCATGTTCTACTATGCCCACCAGTTCAGCAACGCCGAGAAAATAGTTGTCTCGGCGCCCTTCTGGGACGGCTCCTTTCCGTCGCTCTTAAAGGTCTATCTTGAAAATATCTACGCCGTCGGGATAGTCAGCACCTACTCCGAGGACGGCACGCCCGTTGGCCTCTGCAAGGCGGACGAGCTGATCTATGTCACCACCGCAGGCGGCAGGTATATCCCCGACTACAGCTACGATTATATCTCCGCGCTTGCCAAGGGCTGCTTCGGCATCAAAAAGACAGAACTCGTTATGGCCGAGATGCTTGACATCGAGGGCATGGACGCCGAAAAGATAATGGCGGAGGCAATGAAAAAGTATCTGTGAACCAAGGGCTTCTTTCCGGAGGGCAAGCCGTCCGGAAGCGCAAAGACACCCCTGCCGCGTATCGGCAGAAGTGTCGGGGCCGGAGCTTGTTATCGTTTGGCGGACAGCAGAGAGGCTTTTATCCTTTCTCTGATCTCTCCTATGGCGGAGAAATCCATAGCGGAAATGTAGAAGCTCTCCAGTCTGTCGTGGACTTCCTTGGCAGCCTGCTGTGCCTTTGAGACCTCTGCGGTCATCTCGGCGAGAGCGGCTTTGTCAAACCTTATGCGCGAGCGCTTTGCCGACAGCTGCTCCTTGTCGTAAAAGCGCATCAGGTTTATCTTTGCGATGCCGTCGTGTTCAAGACCCTCGGCGGCCTTGGAGGAGATCAGCGCCGCTCCTGCCTCGGGTATCAGCAGGTGGCTGTAAACGCTGTCCGAAAGCAGCTGATCGGGGGAGACTATCACATCATAGCCTCTCTGAGCCGCCTCGTCAGCCAGCACCGAGAGCAGATGATCCGACGCCGCGAAAAGCTCGTCGTTCAGCACATAAACATCAAGATATGAGGCGAGGGTCTCCTGCATGGTCAGCTCGCCGTAAAGCGTGAGAGCGGTCAGCCGCCTGAAACGGCGCTCTCCGCTGCCGCTGCCGTGTCTTGCGAGCAGGCGCTTTGTCAGCCTGCCTGCAAATCCGGCAAGCTTTCCGCAGAGCAGCGAGCTGTTCCCGAGCTGGTAGGCGTCGGCCTTTATGCTGCCTGCCGCCGTGATGAAGCGCTGCGCCCTTGCAAGCAGCGCCTTGTTCTCATCTGATGCCCTGACGATCTCAGCGGCGTTCTCCCTCAGCTTCTCTCTGTCCCAGCAGGCGCCAAGATCAACGTATTCCTGCCGCACTCCAGGATATCTCGGCTCGAAAATATGGGGCGATGTTCCGTCACAGACCGCCGCGCCCAGCTCGGGGATAACTATCGCGTCAAGTGAGTCGGGATCCGAGGAGCAGTACCACCTCTCGACCTCGTATCGCTGTTCAAGCTCCTCCGCCAGCTGCCGCATCATCGAGGACTTGCCCGTGCCGGGGCCGCCTTTCAGGATATAGGTGTAGATCCTCGAGTCGTTGATGACCGCCTCGAATTCCGTGCGGAATCCCGCCGCCGTAGAAGCTCCAAGAAAATAAGCTCCCAATTCTATCAGCCTCCTTATTATTACTGACCTATTGTATGAGATACGCGGCCGTAAGGTTACAGCCGGATATGTTGACTTTTCACCGCCGCGATAGTATAATATGTTTATATTCATACGCTCCGTAAAACAAGACACATGAAAGGAAGGTGCCGGAATGAAAACTGCACTTGTGACAGGCGCAAGCTCGGGCATAGGCCGAGAGCTGGCGATCAGGCTCGACAGCCTCGGTTTCAGGGTGATACTCTGTGCAAGAAGAGCCGACAGGCTCGAGGAGCTTGCCTCGGAGCTTGAAAACGAGGCCATCGTCATCACCGCAGACCTCTCGGACAGGGAGGAGTGCCGCAGGCTCTATGAAAAAACAAAGAACATGAACGTTTCCGTGCTTGTGAACAACGCAGGCTTCGGCGGCATAGGCGATTTCGAGAAGACCGACCTTGACCGCGAGCTGAAAATGCTGGACGTGAACTGCGCCGCCGTGCATATCCTCACAAAGCTGTTTCTGAAAGACTTTCTCGAAAAGGACAGGGGCTATATCCTCAACGTTGCTTCCTCTGCGGGGCTCATGCCGGGAGGACCGCTTATGGCTTCCTACTACGCCTCAAAGGCCTATGTGGTAAGCTTGACACGGTCGGTCAGCGAGGAGCTTCGCGCAAAGGGCACAAGGGTAAGCATCTCCGCTCTCTGCCCCGGGCCCGTCAAGACCGAGTTCAACGACGTTGCAGGCTGCGATTTTTCCATCGAGGGCATACCTGCCGACTACTGCGCCGAGGAGGCCTTGAAGGGACTGTTCTCGCGCAGAACGATAATCGTTCCCGGAGGTCAGATGAAGGCAGGCGTGCTCGGCTCAAAGCTTGCGCCGTCGCGCATCACCCTTAAAACAGCAATGAAGCTGCAGCGTGCCAAGCTCAGGGAAGAATAATTTGACAGTTTAATTTTGTTCCATTTGTTAATATTCCTTTCGTTGCACAAAATACAGTTATATTTTTTGTGCAATGTGCTGTGGAAAACGATTTCATTTTTGTAAAATAAATCAGTTGAAAAATACTGTAAAATACAGTACAATAAGAGTGTGAATATATTTCCCAAAAATATAATTTGGAAAGGATGTTTTTACTATGAAAATTAGGAAGATAGTTGCAGCAGTTGCAGCTCTTGCTACCGTTGCAGCAATGACAGTTACCGCATACGCTGAGGAGTACAAGGCTCAGATGCTGAT
>CAMNBY010000200.1 GCA_946533615.1 uncultured Clostridia bacterium | reverse complement strand
ATCCCATTATAACAGATTTTTATCAATATGTAAAGCCCTTTTTGCTCTGTGCGGGGCGGATCCCCGTTTGACAAATAAGCCGCTCTGTGCTATACTTTTATTCAGCAGAAAATATCCGAAAGAACAGAGAGGTGAAATGATGAGCTCCTTTCTCCACGCAGAAAAGCTTTATTTTTCGTATGTAAACGATATCGAGGATCCGCCCGTCAGGAACGAGGTGCTAAAGGGCATCGACCTTGATATACAGAAGGGCGAGTTCGTCGCTGTCCTCGGGCATAACGGCTCGGGAAAATCCACGCTCGCCAAGTGCTTCAACGCTATCAACCTGCCCGAGAGCGGCATCGTTACCGTTGACGGAATGGACACAAAGGACGAGGCGAACCTGCTGCCGATAAGACAGCGCGTCGGCATGGTCTTCCAGAACCCCGACAACCAGATCGTCGCCACGATCGTCGAGGAGGACGTCGCCTTCGCGCTCGAGAACATGGGCGTCGAGCCGAAGGAGATACGCCGCAGAGTGGACGAAGCCCTCAAAACCGTAGATATGTACGACTACAGGATGCACGCGCCTCATAAGCTTTCGGGCGGACAGAAGCAGCGTGTCGCCATAGCAGGCATACTCGCGATGCGCCCCGATTGCATTCTGCTCGACGAGCCTACCGCCATGCTCGACCCGCAGGGACGTGCCGAGGTAATGAACACGATCAAACAGCTGAACCGCGAGCAGGGCGTCACCATCGTGCTGATAACCCACTACATGGAGGAGGCCGCCCAGGCCGACAGGATAGTGGTCATCGACGGCGGCGAGATCGTGCTGGACAACGTGCCGAAGAAGGTCTTTTCTCAGGTCGAGACCATGAAGCACCTTGGACTCGACGTCCCGCAGGTCACAGAGCTTGTCTGGGAGCTGAAAAAAGAGGGCTGGCCGCTCTCCACCGAGATAATCACCGAGGACGAGTGCGTCCAGGCCATCGCGGAGATATTGAAGGCTTGACCGCACTTGACAATTCCGCTTTTATATGGTATAGTATTTATACATTGATAAACTGATATGACTAAATGCAGTGACGGGAAAGAGTAAGCTGCGCGGCCGAGCATAGAGAGCGTCCGTTTGGTGAAAGGACGAGGAGGCCTGCTTCCGAATACATCCCCGAGCAGCCTGTCAAGAAAGCTCGCCCGTAAAGGAGCAAAGACAGGACGGCAGCGGCCGTTACACCGCTCAAAGGTCGGCAGTGAGCGCTTTTACAGCTGCCGATAAACCGAGGTGGTACCGCGATAATTCGCCCTCTGATGAGCATTCATCGGAGGGATTTTTTGTGAGGTGAGAAAAGTGAGCCGCAAAACACAGAGCATGGTCGGGCTTTGCACGGGTCTGGGACTCGGCGTGTTCCTGCTGATGCTCGAGGGCGCCCAGTGGTACCTGATAGTGCCCGTTGTCGCCATCGTAGTGGCTATCGTGCTGTTCGCGTTTCTCAAGGACAGATTCGACACGAAACGCCTCGAACGGCTGGACGAGGCCATCTCGTCGGGAGAGCGCTACAAGGACGAAAAATGGCGCGAGAAGCAGCAGAAGTACCTCGACAGCCACGGCTTCAAGGAGCCGAAGGGCTCGATGTCCCGCGACCTTATCTGGCACACGCGGCAGCTTTCGGGTGTGTTCTTCATGGTGCTGGGGCTGGTGGTGCTGGCCGTGTTCGCCGTGATACTGATGACCGAGAACGACCTTTCGGCGCTGATCTGCGGGGTGATATTTGCGGCCTGCATCTGCTGCTACGGCTATTACCGCTTCCGCTCTCCGAAGCTCAGACGGCTGGTCGAGGAGCTTTCGCAGCACCCGAAATTTGACGTGCTCAACGAGGCCTATATGCGCGGCAGGACGATCTCCCGCAGGTGCAGCGGGCTCAACCTCGGCGCAGGGATAGTCACGCTCTTTACGCCGAGATCGCTGGTGCCGATAACCTTCAAGGAGATACGCGAGGTCAGCTACTACATCGAGCACAGGCTGAACTACACGAGCGGTCTCTACAGCGACACCGAGCACCACTTCTACGTCCGCATCATGGCAGGCGACGAGCAGAGCGTCAAGGAGTTCCCGATCGAGCTTGGCGAAATGGCGACCGTCGAAGCGATCGAAGAAATGGCACGCGCAGGACTTCCCGTCCGCGCCGAGCCGCTCGGGATAGACACCACTATCATTCACGGAAAGAAGGAACAGCTATGAGCTTCAGAAAAATGAGAAGGCCGCATCAGGCCATCACCAAGGAGGAGTGCATCGGGGTGCTCAAAGCCGAGACCCGTGGAGTGCTTTCGCTCATCGGCGACGAGGGCTATCCCTACGGCGTGCCAATAAACCACTACTACGACGAGGAGACAGGCAGCCTCTTTTTCCACGGGGCGAAGATCGGCCACAGGGTCGAGGCCGCCGCAAAGAACGACAAGGCCTGCTACACCGTCTTCGATCACGGATACATCAAAGAGGGCGACTGGGCGCTGAATGTAAAAAGCGTCATAATCTTCGGCAGGCTGCGGCCTGTTGAGGACGAGGAGCGAGCCATCGAGCTCTGCCGCAGGCTCTCCTACAAGTTCACCGACGACGAGGACTACATCGCGGACGAGATCCGCCGCTCGGCAAAGGCTACGCTCGTGCTCGAGCTTATCCCCGAGCACATGACAGGCAAGCTGGTGAACGAAAAATAAACCTGGAAATCTACATTATAAGGTCGTGATAAAAATGAAATCGCCCGACGATCTCATTCATTATGCGGGGAGGCGAAAAGTATGAGCAGTGAAAGAAGAAAAAGCAGCGCCTCTTTCAGCCCTGTTGTCGCGCTTACGGCAGCACTGACGCTGGCTCTCGTTGCCGGGCTCATATACCTGACGAGGAAGAACGACTTCCCGCTTCTGGCGCTTTGCGGGTTTTCGATGGCGGGCTGGGTCATCGCCCGTGTCTACGCATTTTTCAGAGGCATTCGCGCGGGCGCCCGGATATTCAGCTATCACGCGGCCTGCATAGCGGCGTTCATCGTTTTTGTTGTGATCGTGCTGGCTCTCGGCACCTCGGATCCAAAGCCCGACAGCGGCGAGATCTCCAAAGGCTCGATGATCTTCCTGACAGCAATGTTCTACGGCGTGCCGAACTTTGTTATGCTGATGTTCGACCTGATCGGGAATTATATCAATAAGGAAAACTGAAATAAACGGAGGAATAAAAATGACAGTATTTGAAGAACTCAAAAGACGCGGACTTCTCGCTCAGCTGACCGACGAGGAGGAGATCAAGAATCTTATCAACGAGGGCAAGGCCACCTTCTACATCGGCTTTGACCCCACAGCCGACAGCCTGCACGTCGGCCACTTCATGGCG
>CAMNBY010000199.1 GCA_946533615.1 uncultured Clostridia bacterium | reverse complement strand
CAAGCGATGAATTGAAGCATTGGTGGGTGAATTAAAAAACCGCCTCCCCTCCGGGGAGGCCTCGCAAGGCTCCGCCAAGCGCTCGATCAAAAGCTGGTGGGGGAATTAAAAAGGAGGATGATTATGATGAAGATCAAGAAAATGGTTGCGCTGCTGGCTGCGGCGGCGCTGTCTGTCGGCCTGTTGTCGGGCTGCGGGAGCGAGGACAGCTCGGGAGCGGCATCGGTAGGGGAGAGCTCTTCCGCAGCGGAAGAAGAACGCCTCTACACGCCTACGGGCGAGATAAAAGACATCTCGTCCTGGGAGCTGGTAAAGGAAATGAGATACGGCTGGAACCTCGGCAACACAATGGATGCCACGGGCAAGAACGGAGTGAAGAACGAGACCACCTGGCAAAGCGCCGAGACCTCTGTTTTTATGGTGCAGCTGCTGAAGGAAGCGGGCTTCAACGTGATGCGCGTGCCTGTAAGCTGGGGCGACCACATGGACGAGAACTATAAGGTCGATGAGGCGTGGATGAACAGGGTGCGCGAGATCGTTGACTACGGCATGGCAAACGATATGTACGTTATCCTGAACACCCACCACGAGGAGTGGTACTTCCCGGACGGCAAGGACAAGGAGCAGGACGAAGCCCAGCTCAAAGCCCTCTGGGAGCAGATCTGCGAGGAGTTCAAGGACTACGACGAGCACCTGATCTTCGAGGGGCTCAACGAGCCCAGACTCCGCGGCACCCACAAGGAGTGGTCAGGCGGCGACAAGAAGTCCCGCGAGACCGTAAACGAGTACGAGAGAGTCTTCTATGATACCGTCCGCAATTCAGGCGGCAACAATGCCAAGCGCCACCTGATGATAACGGGCTACGCCGCATCTTCAAGCAGGGACTGCCTCAGAGCCATCGAGCTGCCCGAGGGCGACGACAAGCTCATCGTGTCTGTTCATGCCTACCTGCCCTATTCCTTTGCGCTTGACACAAAGGGCACCGACGAGTACGACCCGAACAACTCCGAGATCCCGAATCTCTTCTCCACGCTTGACGAGCTCTTTATCTCCAAGCAGATACCCGTCATCGTCGGCGAGTTCGGCTCGGTGAACAAGGACAATCTTGAGGCGCGGATAAACTGCGTCACCGACTACCTCACAGCCGCCAAGGAGCTTGGCATACCCTGCTGCTGGTGGGACAACAACGCCGTTGCAGGCGGCGGCGAGAACTTCGGTCTTATGGACAGGAACCTGCCCCCCGCCTGGTACTTCCCCGAGATAGTTGATGCTATCAAGAAGGTATATGCGTGAAGCGCTTCGCTCGGTGAAGAGTGAATAGTGAAAAGTGGAAAGTGAACAGTTAAGGTGTCCGCCCTGCGGACAAAAAAGGCCATTCGGCCGAAGCAGAAAACTTCGGCCGAATGGCCATTATTCATCGCCGCAAGGCGTCACTTAGTAATGTATCCTCCCTTGTCGAAGAAGAGCTCGCGGATAGCGATGGCAGAGCCTGCAAGGAAGCGGTGCTTGTCCTCGATTATCGAGGGCTCGATCTTGCTGGCAACACGGGCGCCGCCGATCGCGGTGACGTGGTTTTTCAGCATCGTGAAGAAGGCGTCGTCGTCAGCGTTCGCGTCAAAGCGGAAGTGGTGCAGCACGATCTTCTGCGGGTTGGTCGAGAAGTAAAGGTTGTTCAGCAGCACAGCCGTCAGCTCCAGCGTGCTGTCAACGGTCTTTACAACTGCCATCTCGTTGTGAACGTAGGAGCTGTATATCAGCCCGAGATCAAGCTTCGAGCGGTCGCCCTCGGTGGCCTCGTAAAGCAGGGGAGTGGCCTCTTTCGAGTAGATCGCGCCGATCTTGCGGATTATCGCCTGAGGGGTGAGCTCGTTTTCGACGCAGCCGCGCCTGCCGCAGGAGCATCTTTCGGTGGCTGTGGGGTTTATTATCATCTTGTCAACGAAGCCCGTTCTGTTGTCGTATGAAACGATCGGGTCATTGAGGTTGGTGACGACGAAGTGCATCGTCGTGCCGTATTGCAGGAACGCGATGTTCTGCCTGTTGGGATCCTTGGTCTTCTGGAAGTCGATGTTTGCCATCGCGGTGCCCTTTACGCTGTTGTCGAAAACAACGGGAAGGTCGGTGAACTTGGCCACATAGTCGCGGACTTTTTTGTAGTTGGGGGCACCGTCGTTCACGTCGATGCTCAGCTGTCCGTACATCGTCGGGAAAATGCCGAAGCCGATGCCGAGGATAGAGGTCTTGTCAAGGCAGTTGTCGCTCATGACTTCTCTTATCGAGCGCTCGATGAAATCGTAGATGTCCTTGCGGTCTGTGTTCTGATCCACGGCGGCGTTGCGCTTGTCAAGAACATCACCCGCCAGGGTGGAAAGTCCGACACTGACAACGTCCTCCTCTACCGTTACGCCGATGGCGAACTTGTAGTGGTGGTTGATGTCGATGAGTATTTTCTTGCGGCCTCTCGGGGCTTTTTCGTTAACGTGCTTGTACTCGCCGATCTCCTGGATTATGCCCTGCTCGATCATCTCGTTGGTGATTATCGTAACTGCGGCTCTTGTGAGCTCCAGCATACCTGCAATGTCTATTCTCGAGGTCGGGCCGCGCTGCTTGAGTATCTTCAGCACCTGCATACGGTTCCGCCTTTTAAGGTCGAGCTTGCTTATTCCGTGTTGTTCCATTTTCTGCGCCTCCGTTCGTGGTGATCTTGAGGGGAGACACTTCGCCCTCAATTATTTGTTAAGTTTTTTAAATTATAGCATTTGTTTATTAAATTATTATTAAGGTCTTTTTACAAATAAACAAATTATGCGCGATGTTCGGCGTTTTTATCACCGGTGCCTACGGGCGAAGATGCGCTCTTTGAGGGCAGGGCGGCGCCGAGTTAGCAACGGCTTCACCAAAAACACGCGCCGAGTTAGCAACAGCTTCACCAAAAATTATTACGGGTACGGGAAAACACTTGACTTTTCATATCCGAAGGATTATCATTTTAATAGAGGCATTATCGCTTCTTATCCAGTTTTCTAAGGAGGTACTTATTATGGCTTATAAGGTTGGAGAAGGTTGTCTGGCTTGCGGTGCTTGCGTAGACGCTTGCCCTGTTGGAGCTATCACACTCGGAGATGCTGCTGCATCCATCGATGCATCTGCTTGCATCGACTGCGGATCCTGCGCAGCTACCTGCCCTGCAGAGGTCATCGCTCCGGAATAAGATAAAGACTTGAAAAGGCTGTCCCGTCGGGGCGGCCTTTTTTGTTGGGGTGCTTTTTTTGTTGGGGCTATCCCGTGTGCGCCCGAACCTTGATTTATAACAAAACATTCCCCTTGGGGCGTGCTTATTTTTAATAAAATAGATATTGAAATTTTTTTCGGGGTTTGCTATAATATACTTGTATTTAAGTTTTCATCTTCTAAGGAGGACTTTTATGGGCGGATTTTTTGGCGCTGTTTCGGACGAGAACTGTATCTATGACGTCTTCTACGGAACAGATTATCATTCACACCTCGGTACCAGACGCGCGGGCATAGTGATGCACGGAGAAAAGGGCTTTGACCGCGCAATACATAACATCGAGAATTCACCGTTCCGCACAAAGTTTGCCGACGACGTTAACTCCATGAGCGGCACGATGGGTATCGGCTGTATCTCGGACTACGAGCCTCAGCCCCTGATGGTGCGCTCGCATCTCGGCACCTACGCTATCACCACAGTAGGCAAGATAAACAACACCGACGAGCTGCTTGATCTGGTCTACAAGGGCGGACATACTCATTTTCTTGAAATGAGCGGCGGCGACATCAACGCCACAGAGCTGGTGGCGGCTGTCATCAACCAGTGCGAGACCATCGTCGAGGGTATCCGCTTCGCTCAGGAAAAGATCAAGGGCTCCATGACCCTTATGCTGATGACCGCCGACGGCATTTATGCCGCGAGGGACAAGCTTGGCAGGACGCCCGTTGCCCTTGGCGTAAAGGAGGACGGCAGCAGGTGCATCTCCTTCGAGAGCTTTGCCTACCTGAATCTCGGCTACTCTCACGACCGCGAGCTCGGCCCCGGAGAGATCGTTTTTGTTGACCGCAGCGGCGCCGAGACCGTTTCTCCTCCTCAGAAGAAGATGAAGATATGCTCGTTCCTGTGGGTATATTACGGCTATCCCTGCTCGTCCTACGAGGGCGTTTCCGTCGAGGAGATGCGCTATAACTGCGGCAAGATGCTGGCAAGGCGCGACAACGTCACGCCCGACCTTGTTGCCGGCGTTCCCGACTCGGGCACGGCTCACGCCATCGGCTATTCAAACGAGTCCAAGATACCCTTCTCGCGGCCTTTTATCAAGTACACGCCCACATGGCCGCGTTCGTTCATGCCCGTGAACCAGTCCCAGCGCAACCGCATCGCGAAGATGAAGCTCATTCCCGTTGACTCGCTGATAAAGGGCAAGAGCCTGCTGATGATCGACGACTCTATCGTCCGCGGCACGCAGCTGCGCGAGACCACCGAGTTCCTTTACAACAGCGGAGCCCGCGAGGTACACATTCGTCCCGCCTGTCCGCCGCTGCTTTACGGCTGCAAGTATCTTAACTTCTCGCGCTCGACCTCCGAGATGGAGCTGATAACCAGACGTGTCATCGCTGCACGCGAAGGCGAGAACATCACCGACGAGGTGCTGCGCTCCTACGCCGACCCCGACAGCACGAACTACAAGGAGATGGTGGAGGAGATCAGCCGTCAGCTGAACTTCACATCTCTGCGCTATCACCGTCTTGACGACATGATAAGCTCCATAGGCATCGACCCCGACTGCCTCTGCACCTACTGCTGGAGCGGCCGCGATTGTTAATCCGACCCGGGCGCGGGTGCGCAGGTTGCGTGATCGGTGGCAAGCCGACCCGGGCGCGGGTGCGCAATACGCGTGATCGGCGGCAAGCCGCCTCACAACAGCTAAATGTGCCGGAGCTCCCTCGCGATACGTTTTTTTGATCCGCGAGATCACTCGCAAGCTCGTTCACAACAGCGAAGTGTGCCGGGTAGTCCTCGCGATACGGTGGGGGTCAGCCGGATAGAGAAAGAGGAAAACGCCCTCACAAGGCACCTTTTGCCTTTTGCCTCTCACATCTCACATCTAAAAGCGTTGACAAACGGGAAGCGCTGTGATATAATTGAAAATGTAAAACAGGGAGCCTGTAGGCAGGCTGAGAGGAGAGCGATCGAGCTCTCGACCTTACCTGATTTGGATAATGCCAACGTAGGGACACATTACATCTCATATCAAAACAGATGAAAGCTGTCCTTTGGGGCAGCTTTTTTTAGGTCGCGAGATCACTCGCAAGCTCGTTCACAACAGCGAAGTGTGCCGGGTAGTCCTCGCGATACGGTGGCACGCAGAGAGGTTCAGTAAAAGGAAAAGCCCTCGCAAGGCATTTCTAGCCTCTTACATCTAGCATCTAAAACAGCATCTAAAACCCGGACAGGAGGTAATTCTATGATAAAAGTAAACGGACAGGAATATGCGGCAGAGGGGCTTACTGTGGCCGAGCTGCTCGAGCGCAAGGGCTATGACCGCACCCGCGTTGCCGTCGAGCTCAACGAGGAGATAGTCTTCAAGGCGCAGTACGATCAGACGGTCATCAAGGACGGCGACAGCGTAGAGGTCGTTTCCTTTGTGGGGGGTGGCTGATATGGCGGCCATAACCAAAGAAGAATTCAGGGCGGCGCTTGCTGCCCGTCACGGCGAGGAGCTCCAGCGGAAGTTCGATGCGGCCTCGGTGGCGATCTGCGGCCTTGGAGGGCTGGGCTCGAACGTGGCTGTCAGCCTTGTGCGCGCAGGCGTCGGCAGGCTTTGCATAATCGACTTTGACACCGTTGACACCTCCAACCTCAACCGCCAGCAGTATTTCCCCGACCAGCTCGGCAGGCCGAAGGCGGAGGCTCTGCGAGAGAATCTGCTGCGCATTGCGCCCTACTGTCAGATCGAGGCACACGCTCTTCGCCTGACGGACGAGAACATTCCCGAGCTTCTGGCGCCCTACCCGATCATCTGCGAGGCCTTTGACAGAGCCGATCAGAAGGCGATGCTCGTGAACCGCGTGCTGGAGACCATGCCCGAGAAATACCTTGTGGCTGCCAGCGGAATGGCAGGGGTGAGCTCGGCCAACGAGATACAGACCCGTCGGGTGTCGAAGCGCTTCTGGCTTTGCGGCGACGGACACAGCGATGTTGCCGAGGGGCTGCCGCTGATCTCGGCGAGGGTGGCCGCCTGTGCCGCTCACGAGGCACACATGATACTCAGGATAATAGCGGGGGAGCTTGAAGCGTGAAAGCTCCCTCTCATGAAAGGAAGATATAAATGAAAAACGATCAGGACAAGCTTGTTATTGCGGGGCGCGAATTCAGCTCCCGTTTCATTCTCGGCTCGGGAAAATACTCCCTGTCGCTCATAGAGGCGGCTGTGAAGTACGCAGGCGCCGAGATAATCACCTGCGCTGTAAGACGCGCCAACACCAAGGAGCACGAGAACATTCTTGATTTTATCCCCAAGGGCGTTACGCTGCTGCCGAACACCTCGGGCGCCCGCAACGCCGACGAGGCTGTCAGGATAGCGAGGCTTGCGCGCGAGCTGGGCTGCGGAGATTTCATAAAGATCGAGATAATGAGAGACACCAAGTATCTGCTGCCTGACAATCAGGAGACTGTCCGCGCCACCGAGATACTGGCGAAGGAGGGCTTTGTAGTTATGCCCTATATGTACCCCGATCTGAACACGGCACGCGACCTTGTGAACGCAGGCGCCGCGACGGTGATGCCGCTTGCCTCTCCGATAGGTTCCAACAAGGGTCTTGCCACGCGCGATTTTATCCAGATACTGATCGACGAGATCGACCTGCCGATAATCGTTGACGCAGGCATTGGCCGTCCCTCGCAGGCCTGCGAGGCGATGGAGATGGGTGCTGCTGCGGTGATGTCCAACACGGCGCTTGCGACGGCCGGCGATCTGCCGATGATGGCGGAAGCCTTCCGCAAGGCGGTAGAAGCGGGCAGGCAGGCATACCTTTCGGGGCTTGGCAGAGTTCTTGTAAGAGGCGCCTCCCCCTCAGACACGCTGACCGGCTTTCTGAGATGAACCCGGGCGCGGGTGCGTTTTTTTGATCCGCGAGATCACTCGCAAGCTCGTTTACAACAGCTGAATGTGTCGGATAGTCCTCGCGATACGGTGGGGGGCAGGGGGCTTTGTTTGGGGTGGGGCTTCTGCTACGCCCTTTCGCTATGTGTGATAGGAAACATTCTGCCACGTCCTGCGAGGGGGAGACCACAAGAAGGGAACGTCCCAGAAAACGCAAGGCGCAAAAGA
>CAMNBY010000198.1 GCA_946533615.1 uncultured Clostridia bacterium | reverse complement strand
TCAGGGTTGGTCTCAGGATCAGGATACTGACCAACGATATCTTCGCCGTTAGTAGTGGAGAACTGAGCCTTAACTACATTGTAGGTAGAGCCGATATCCCACAGAACGTAACCAGCGTCGTCGCCGTTGTCCTTCAGAGCCTTGTAAACAGCGTCCTGGCAAACGTTACCGCCGCTAAGATCACCGATCTTTGTAGCGGCCTGAGAAGCGATCGAGCTCAGGTTACCACCATCAGCAACAACATCGGATGCTGCGGACTCAACTGTTGTGAATACGAGCTTAGCGCTCGAGTTTGCGGACTTCAGCTTGGACTTCTTAACGTAGCCCATCATTGCAGGAACAAGGATGGCTGCCAGAATGCCGATAATGGCAATAACTACGATAAGCTCAACCAGGGTAAAGCCCTTCTGTGCCTTTTTCATAGAAAATCCCTCCATAATAATTTTTATAATAGCAGCAGACCTTGCGCCTGCTGAACTATCCGTTGTTCATCATTGACCGGAGGCTTTTGTCCCCTGTTCAATTCTGTAACTGTATTATACACCCGTCCTACGGAAATGTCAATAGTTTTTTGCAACTCTGAGAAAAATTTGGCAGGTTACACAAATCAAAGCTTTCAAATAAGCAAATATGACCAATTCAGGGCTTATTTTGCACAAATTGTGAACGAAATAATTGTTTTAACCAACTTGACAAATCAATTCATATTCGGGCTTTTGGGCGTTTGTTTGACACTTTCCGCGCCCCGTGCTATAATTATTCTGTCGGCTTCTTCCGTCAGGAAGGAGGTGGAACTCATGACATACATCATATCATTCGTAGTTTCTGTCATGGCAAGTGTAGTTGGTAACTACATAAGCAAGAGGATCGACAGGAAGTAAGCCCGACAGATCCCAAGAAGAAGCCCCCGAGAGCGGCAACTCTCGGGGGCTTCGTTTGCGTGTCCTCATGAACATCACATCATTCGTGGTTACTTATATTATACACCGTGTGCTTTGATTTGTCAAGTCCTTTATACGAACCTGACCTTGTTTACCTCGCGCTCCATTTCGGAGACCACCTTTTTGGGTCCCTTGAAGCAGAACATCTCTTCGTTGGTCTTTACGCTCAGCTCGGCCTTGAGCAGTTTTGACTCGGACTGCACCACGCGTATCCCCTTCTTGTCGATGAACAGCGTGATAGGCAGATCGTCAGTGGCCGGACACACCACGAGTATCCCCGAGGTGGAGCCGATGAAGTAGCCGTTTCTCTCCGAGATCTTGACGGAGCTGCGGTTTCCTTTCAGCGTGAACCTGCAGGGAAAGCACTTCGTATAATTGAGCTTGTCTACATCTATCGGCATCTGAATATGCAGCTGCTTGATAGCGAACTGCCATTCGGCTGAATTGATGTTGATCGAGCTTTCTTCGCCAAGAACTTCAAGTAATTGCATATTTATATCCCCTTTCACAATGTAATCGTTTTTATTCAGCTTTATACTTATATAGTATTTATATAGTATAAATGTACGCTGTCACCGTCGCCCTTGTCATCGGGTGCTGCATCGCGTGCAGTTTTCTTCGGCGCCCTCCTGCACCCATGTCCGCTCCGGAGCGCATCAAAGCTCCGAGTCAGATCAACCTTGCCCGCGACGGCTTCGGTGGTACACCGTGTGTACCTGGTCGGGGCGACAGGACTTGAACCTGCGGCATCTTGCTCCCAAAGCAAGCACTCTACCAAACTGAGTTACGCCCCGTATCGTCATGTAATATTATTATACACCTTAATTTTTTATTTGTCAAGGCTTTTGTCTGCGCGGCTTGTACCGCTGTGGTACACCGCAGGCGAGCTCCGCATCAGCGAAGCTCGGCGTAGATCATCTCTCCGGCGAGGGCGCTGTAGTAGACCCTTGCAGGAGCGTTCAGCGGAAGAGCGCGGTAAAGACGAGGGCTCACAGGCACCGCCTCAATAAACAGCTCCGCCTCGGGTACAATAAGACTCGCCGTGCATTTTCCCGACAGCGAGGCCTTTTTTATTATAACACAGTCAGCGTAAAAGATCTGAGCAGGAGACAAGGGCTTCTTCAGCACCGAATATGTAAGCATGAGAGTTACGACCATCTCGCAGACAAAGCCCACCGCCAAAGCCGCAAAAAGCATCATGTCGCGAACTCGCCAGCTCCTGAAAAGAAAGTACAGCAGCACGAGCGCCCCCATTACAAACAGCGCCCAGATCACGGACTCGGCTCCGTGTTCCAGAACTCCCGGCGAGAACGCCCGCCGAGGAAGCCGCTTAAGATCGCTGTCGGTCAGCCTGTTGTGACCCGCCGCAAAAATATCTGCCTTTGTGTAGTCCCCGTATTCCTCGGGTGAGCCGCCAAGTATCGCCGCAAGCTCTTCACCGTGACCCGCAGAAGTCTCTGTGTCCATCACAGCCTCGGGCATCGGGAAAAGATAGTACTTGCCAGAGGTGCTCTTGACGATCAGCACCGAGTCGCCCTCGGAAAGCGTCGCCTTCGGGTCACTGATGACCGTCATGCCGCCCAGCGCAAGAAGCGCTACCTTGTATTCGGCCCTTAAAACCGTGCCCTTTGAGCTCCTGTAAATGTCAGCCGACATCACAGATCCTGCTGCCGCAAGAGTCTCCCGCGTAACGTATCGGTTCAGCTTCATGCGCATGAAGATCGCCCCGAAAGCTATGAACGTGAAGCCCAGCATAGTCGAAACAAATAGCATTGCGCCTGCGTCACTGGTGCCTTTGATAAGCTCCACTGCTGAAGTCGCCTCGAAGATCACACTGAATAACACCAGCAGGATGTACAGTATCCCGCCCGGGGATAACCACATTATCGCCTTCGACTTGTGTTTGGCAGGTATCGCAGAGTATTCGCTCTCAGTGATGCGGCGAAGACTCAGCAGCTCGGGCGCGATCACCTTGCCCGCTGATTCAAAATCTTTTCTTTCTGTCATTGCCGCTCCCTCCTGAGTATTGCCGCGCA
>CAMNBY010000197.1 GCA_946533615.1 uncultured Clostridia bacterium | reverse complement strand
AGCAGCACAAAGGCAGCGGCGGGGCACGCTCGCGGCAGGAGCGCAGGGCGGGTGGGCAAGGCCTGTAACAATGAAAAAGACCGGAAATTTGTTTTCCAGCCTTTCATTAAAGTATTGTATACATTATATCAGATTTTTCCGCCTTTTGCAAGGGGAGGGAGGCAAAAAGTATGTTTATTCGTTAAATAAATTCTGAACTTTTTGTTTCCGCCTATGCTTCGGGGAGCTTGTTGCGGTTTTTCCTTATGCCCTCGGCGAAGTCGATAGGCAGGGTAAAAACGACGCCCGTGTTTGGGAGCGAGAGGTCGCCGACCGTCGAATAGATGACCTTTCGGGCGATGTCGAGCTGGTCGTCGCGGATAACGGAGAAGATCGTGCGGTTGTCCTCGTTTCCGTCGGAGCTGAACAGCGCCTTGAGCGACGAACTGACGAAGGAGCTGTCAAGCTTGGAGAGGGTCATCGCCATACCCGAGGACTCGATGATCGTTGCGCCGCCGATGCCTGCGGCGGAGAGCCCCTCCAGCAGGTACTCGAGGGAATCCAGCTTGTTCAGAATAATAACCATCAGCTTCAATTATCTTTCCTCCTTTGCCGTGCAGGGCTCGGCAGCAGTGTTTTGTCGGTGCGGGTCAGACTCCGTAAGCCTCCATAATGGAGTTTACAAAAGTCCTGTCAACGGAGAATCCGCCCTCGGACCACGAGCCTTCGGGAACGAGCAGCTCGGCGGGCTTCACGTTGTGGTCGAGCATCTCGGTGATGTAGCTCTTGTGGAGCCTGTAGTCATTTTTGGTAAGGTTGCTCTCGCCGTCGGCGGTGAGCAGGGAGTAGATGTTGTCCATGCTGCTCTTGGTCAGGTTGATCTGCTGGAAGGCGTTGTTGACCATCTGAGCCTGGGCGCTGCCGAAGAAGTTAAGCGCGTCGTCGTCGCCTCCGGGGAAGACATCGGGGTTGTCGTAAAGCAGCCTGATCTGGCGGCCGTTCATGGTCACGGCAACGCCTGCGCGGTAAGAAATATCGTCGATGTCCTTATCGGCAAGCTTGTAGAGCTCGACGGTCGGGGTGTAAACAATGCCGCCCAGCACGTCGCAGATGCTCTCGTAATTCTCCTGGCCCGTGGTGACATAGAAATCAACGCCGACAGAGAAGGTCTCCTCGACAGCCTTTTCAAGCTTTCTTATCCCGCCGTCATCGTAGACAGACTTGAAGTCGCTGCCCTCTTTCTGGTAGATGGTCTTTGCGGGAACGGGGGTTATGATTATCTTGTCGCTGCCGGGGCGGAAGCGGAAAAGCTCGACATCGGCAAGGGTGCTGGTGTCGTTGAGGCGGGCTATCATCAGCGTGTAGTCAGCGGAGGAATCTATGGGTGCGAGGGATTCGTCGCCGCCCGAGGAATCCGCCTTCTGCATAAGCTTGTATGCGATGAAGCCGAAAACGCCCATAAACAGCAGCAGTGTCGCAAAATATACAAGAGCCACAGGCGCCTGAGACTTCTTTTTCTTTTTCTTAGCCATACTCTTTACTCCTCTGATCTGGTTTTTCTTCACTTGCCCGTCTGCGCATGAAGCGCCTTGAGCCAAGATAGTAATACTTAAGCTTATCAAGCTCGACAAGGTGAATGTCGAGGCCGCTTTTTTCGGCAAGGCTGACGGTCTGGGAGGTACCCGAGGGGCCGACCTTCCGTTTTATCGCGCCGATCAGCCGCGACGAACGCTCGATCATGAACCTGTTTCTGGCGGCGTAGCAGCCACGAAAGTAAGACGGCGAAACGTCAACCGTCATGCAGGCGTCGGCGATAAGCGAACAAACATATTTATTGCGTGGGTCTTTATAGTCGTGGTCGCACTGCTGCGGGAAAGGTCTTGCGCAGACAAGGCGCAGCGGCTCTCCGTATGCAATACGCTGGTAAACGAGCTCGGCACAGATAAGATCAACGCCCTCGGCCATTCCCGAGATAAAGGTGTCGTAGCCGTCCTTGACGGCCTCCTCGATCTGCAAGGCAAGGCTGCTGACCAGCGTCCTCATGCCAAAGGTGCCGCGGTCGCCGATAAAGGGCAGGTCGCGGTTGCGGTGACCCGTAAAGCAGCAGGTCCGCTCTCTTGAAATGAAGCACTTCTCCATCTGACGATCCTCACCTCCGGTTCAAAAGCCCATTTACTTTTTTATTATACCACACTCCCCCCCAAAAGTAAACCCCTTTTTTTAATTCACCCACCAAGGTTTCAATCGAGCGCTTGGCGGAAGTCTCAGCGCCGCCCTCTAAGGGCGGTGGGTGCCTTTGTGAATGAGGCGGTGGTGCAGCCGTTAGGCAGGCTTTGTGCGGGCGGAACGTTATAGGTCGTGTTAGATCTGATCTGCTCTCGAACAAGGCTTTGCCCCCCACACCACACTCCCCATGCCGGCCGGTTCCAAGGGCGGCCTTAGCCCTTGGCAGGGTCTTTAGGGGCAGCGCCCCTAAATCGCCGACCGCAGTCGGCGAAACCCCCTCCAACTGGCGCTCCGCACTGGGGTGAATTTCAAAACGCTCCGGGGGAGCGTTTTGAAAGAGGGGCGTGCCCTGCAAGGGAGGGCCGCCCCTTTGAG
>CAMNBY010000196.1 GCA_946533615.1 uncultured Clostridia bacterium | reverse complement strand
CGCCCTTCTTTATCTGGTCGAACAAGCCGATGGAATCGAAATTCATTGACGACATCAGCCTGAACTATCTTGCCGTCGAGACCATGAAGGCCGCCGACCTGCCGCTCTCGCCCGTAATGCAGGAGCTTGAGCATATCCGCGAGAGCCTTCCGATCGTTTCGGGCTTCGGCTACAAGACCGCCGACGGCGAGTGGCACCAGAGCGGCGACGAGGACAACTCCTACAAGAGCATCCTCGAGGAATACCGCACGGTGCAGTATTACCGTATGTTTGACGAGGACAGGCGCATACTTAAAAACTGAGCATCCGAGCACCGCTCTGCGGCTGCTCCGTAAAACAATAAATCCAAGATGAGAGAAAGGTGAAAAATATGGAGCTCAAGGAATCCGGCGAGAACTATCTGAAAACAATTCTTATCCTGCACAACAGGACAGGCTATGTCAGGAGCATCGACATCGCAAACGAGTTTGGCTATTCAAAGGCCAGCATCAGCCGCGCAATGCATATCCTCAGCGAGAACGGCTATATCGACATCAGGCCTGACGGCGAGATCGTACTGACCGAGACAGGCAAAGCAAGAGCCGAGGAGGTCTACGAGAAGCATTCCCTTATCTCTAAATTCCTGCACGAGGTGCTGGGCGTTACAAAGGAGAAGTCCGACGTGGACGCCTGCAGGATGGAGCACGTTATCAGCAAAGAGTCCTTCGACAAGCTTAACGCCTTCGTTGACGACTACTGCAACAGCAAGACAAACTGACCCGAGAGCCCGCGAGCAGACCGCTTGCGGGCTTGACTTTTGCTCGGCGCTATACATTATGCGCAAAAAGCAGCGCCAACTTCCGAAAAAAGTCGAATAAAATAATAAATTTGTGTAAACAGTGTTGTATTTTCTTGCAAAATGGTATATAATATAAAATGTACTGTTATGCGATGTTCTCGTATTTGCAGAACAAAGAATATAAGACACTAAACGGCCCTGTGCCGAAGAAAAAAAGAGAGGTTGCAAATGCCGGACGATAAGAAGCTCCAAAGCTCGGAGGACGAGCTTGAACAGATAATATCCGCCGCGATAAACAAAAAGAAACAGCGCGAGCAGGATATGAAGAATATCTCCGCAGAGCTGGAAAATGACGACGACGAGCTTGGCTCGATCATTTCAGCAGCAATGGAGAAGAAAAAGAAAAAAATCGAACAGGCTGTTCCCGCCTCTGCCGAGCTGAAAGAAAAGCCGGAGGAGAGTGCTCCCGAAGAGCCGAAGGAGATCCCCGCAGAGCCCGAAAAGCACAAGCCCGCCGAGGATAAGCCCAAGGATACCCACGAAGACGATCAGTCCAAAGACAATAAGTCTTCTGACAATAAGTCTTCCGACAATAAGTCTTCCGCCAAGCACGGAATGAACGATGCTGCCGCGATGAAAATATCGGATAAGCCCGAGAGGGTGAACGGGGGCGAAAAGACTCCCGACCACCCGAAGAAGAAAGGCACGGCTCAGAAGTCCTCGGGCAAGGCTCCCGACATAAGACAGGGCGGCAAGCACGGCAAACACGAGTCCGCGACAGAAAGGGCTGCTCGGCTGCAAAAAGAACAGGGTAACAGATCCGCAGACAGCAAGTCCTCGGGCAAGAAAAAGGGCAAGAAGAAAAAGATGACCGTCAAGCAGAAAACGCTGGTGGCAATAGGCATCGCTTTCCTTGTGATCTGCCTGCTGGGGCTGACAGCTTTCCTGATCTATCACCACTATTTCAGCAAGCTGAAGGGCGAGGATAACAGAGAAGGAAACTCCGCACCCATGAGCTATGCCGATACCGACTCCACCAAGGAGGACACCTTTGACCCCAGGACCGAAGAGGAGCGCCTCAAGGACGAGCTTGAGCGCAACGCCAAGGACATAATGAGCGACAAGGACGTTTTCAACGTGCTGCTCATCGGCGAGGATCTGCGTGAGGAATCGGGCGAGGCAGTCGGCAACACCGACGTTATGATGCTGCTCTCGCTGAACAAGAAGCTGGGCACGATAACGATGACCTCCTTCATGCGTGACCTGTACCTCTATATCCCCGCGATCGACTCATCTGACCGTCTGAACGCCGCCTACTGGTACAACGGTACAGACACCCTGCTCAACACCTTGCAGCAGTATTTTGCAGTTAATATCGACAGATATGTTATAGTCAACTTCAACCAGTTCATTGATATCGTTGACACGCTGGGCGGCCTTGACATCGAGATCACCGACGAGGAAGCTCACGGCTATGAAAGCGAACGCGGGAACGTTGACGGCGACAACACCCGCGGAATGGAGAATCCGCTGGACGAGCAGAACCATATCCTTGGCAACAAGAAGGGCACCGACTACCTGCCGCCGCTTGCGAAGGACGGCGAGGTCGTTCACTGCAACGGCAACCAGGCGCTGGCTTATGCAAGGCTCAGACACGTTGACAAGGGCGAAAAGTACAGCGACTTCGGACGCACCGCAAGACAGCGCGAGGTCATCTCTCTGATAATCAACAAGGCCAAGAGCGCCTCGCTGGTGCAGCTCAATGACCTTGCAAACAAGATACTCCCCGAGACCTACACAGACCTTGAGGAGGGCGAGACCGCTTCCCTGCTGCTGCACGCATTCGAGTATATGAACTACGAGATACAGCAGGTACAGATACCGGCGGAGGGCACCTATTCGGGACATTTCATAGACCACAAATCCGTGCTGCTGGCCGATCTCCGCGCTAACGCAAGGCTGCTCCAGGAGACCATATACGGCTCGACCAACATCGAGGAGCAGACCACCAGCACCGACCCCAACGATCCTGCCGCCGTAAGCTCCAACCCCTACGACCACAACGGCTACTACGATGACAACGGAAACTGGATAGACTACGAGGATCAGTACCGCTACGGCAATAACAATAACAACAACGGCGGCTACAACGTATTCCAGTAGAACACACAGCATTAAAGCCCACAGGAAGACCTGTGGGCTTTGTTTTTTGTTTTTTGTTTTTTGTAAGGTTCGATGTCAGAGATCAAATGAGCCTTTTCAGAGCTTATTCCTCCTACTGAGATCATCTGACCGGCACATCTCACGGCTGTGGGGCGGCTTGCCGCCGTTACCGCGTATCGGGCCGTGCGCCCTTAGCACCTGCGTCGGCGGGAGGAGATCACCGCCGCTGCGAACATCACAACAACGAATACCATCTCGATACCTATGCACTTGTAGACCTCGGAGGCCGAGTAGGCGACCTCAGTGCCGACCAGCACGTTGTTTGCGCGGACGTACCAGTATGCAGGAAGAATGTGTGCGAATTTAAGAACTCCGTCGCCAAGGAGGCTCTGGGGCACGAACACACCGCACAGGAAGCTCATTCCAAGGCTGATTATCTGTGTCACCAGCGACATGGCCTGATCCTTGAGCCCCAGCGAGGCCACAAAGATCGCCGTCCCTGCCGAGAAGAGCGTGAAAACAAAGCTGTTGAGCACCGCCAGCAGCGCCCTGCCCTCGTACATCTTGCCGATGAAGACAGCGCCTGCCACCATGAACACAAGCCACACGGCAAGAACGAACACCCCGGCCCCAAGATAGATCTGAAGCACACGGGACATGGGCGAAATGCCGGAGCAGGCTGTGCGCTCCTTGATCTCGCGGCGCTCCATGACTATCAGCACGGGGCCGAGAGACGAGATCATCACCGCAAGCAGGATGTATGCAAGATACTGGAAATAATGCGAGAACCACTCGGTGTACTCCTCGGAGCCGTTGTCGTCCGAAAGCATCTTGACCTCGGTCTCCTTTGACAGAGCCTCGCGGGTCTTAGTCTGGGCAGAGTCAGTATCGCTGCCTGCCACCATATACGCCTTGACCGTGGAAACATACTCGTTCAGCATATTCTTCACGAACACATCAGCGTAGCTGTCGTGAACGTGATAGCTCTCGAAAAGCTCGGCCGTCCTGCCGGCAGCAAGACTTTCGGCGAAGCCCTTCTTTATAACGATCACCGCGTCTGCTTCCTCGTAATAGAGAGCGTCAAGTATAACGTCGTCGTCACGCTCCAGCTCGACAAGCTTGTGCTTGTCGGAGATATAGTCCCTCAGAGCCTCGCTCCGGGCGGTGCCGTCCTCGTCAAAAACAACGATGTCAAGGCGCGACTCCTCAAAGCTCATCTGTTCTCCGCCGTTATTTGCCAGCTGCATCGAGATAAACAGGAACACTATAATGAAGATCAATGCGGTCAGAAAGTGCTTCTTCATGACCTTCATAAAGGCATTAAAGACTTTCATACTTCCGCCTCCTTGTCAGTGCAAAACCAAGCACGGCAAACACCGCAGACATTATCAGCATAGTGATGATCTTTTCAGCGAACCTGTCCAGATCGTCATAGATCACAAGGCAATAGAAGCTGTCGGAGATGACTGCCGCAGGGTTCACCTTGTTGAACCAGGGCATATTCTTTGCCATTACCGCCTTCATGTTGCCGGCCATCAGGCCGCTGAGAAAGCAGCTGAACATGATAAGAGCCATCAGAACACCGTTCTTGCGGTCGAAGCCTGCCCTGCCGATCGAACCGCTCATAAAGCCGAGGCATACGCCCAGCAGGCCGCCGATCACAGCCGCAAGGTAGACCAGACCCAGCCTGTTTCCAAGGTCGATGCCGAGCACGAATCTAACAAAGGTGACAGAGATCACCATGCAGATGCTCTGCATAACAAAGGCGGCGCACAGGCTCACAAACATCGTGTAGGACTTATGCCTCGGAGAGCACTGACGCCTCATTCCGAGGTTCGAGAGGTTGGCCTGATTGTTTATCGCGATGTTAAGGCCTAAGAGCGCCCCGTAAAGCGCGACCATCGCCAGCAGGTTGTAGAAATACTGCGCCAAGTTGTCGGTATTTCCATGCGTAAGATCCTTGTCCGTGACCGACTTGGCATCGCTGGTGAGCGCATCTGCGATCTCGGCGCCTTTCAGCATACCGCCGTTGGCAAAGGCCTCGGTGATTATGCC
>CAMNBY010000195.1 GCA_946533615.1 uncultured Clostridia bacterium | reverse complement strand
TCAGGGCAGGCACGGTCGTGCGGCCGTCGTAGTCCTCGTCGGCCTTGTAGTAGGCCTCCGAGAGAAAGCGTATGCCGAGCTCCGGGTCGGTGAAATCCTTGTCATAGACAAACTCCCAGCCGAGGTTCTTCTCGTGCTTCCCGTGGTTCACAAGGTTCACGGTGACAGCGTCCTCGAGGCCGAGCAGCTCTCTTACGATAGACGCCCTGTTCGACCAGTGGCAGAGCTTTGCCCAGACGAGATGGTATCTCCCCGCCTCGATCGGGTTCCTGCCCTCGCCGAAGCCTTCGGTGAAGCGGTTGGGCTGGCGGTGGAAATAGCCGTCGGCATCGACCTCTGTGTTTATCTCTCGCGGACGCACCCTGATCTTCCTGCCGTCCACTTCTTCATATTCGTAACTCATTCTGATTCCTCCTTTATCGCCCTTTCAAGCTGTGTGAGAGCCCGCACTATTATCGTCCGCGGAGAGGCGAGGACTATCCGCTGGAACTGCTCCGAGCGCTCCCCGAAGATATGGCCTGCGTCCAGCCAGAGGTGCGCTTTGTGTATTATCAGGCGGTTCAGCGCCGCCCTGTCAAGCCCGAGTGCGGAAAAATCTATCCACGCAAAGTAAGTACCCTCGGGCTCAACGAGCCTGAGCTGCGGCAGGCGCTCTGCAAGAAAAGCCTTCAGATATTGCAGGTTCCCCTCGATATAGCTCCTGCACTCCAGCAGCCAGTTTATGCCCTTTTCATAGGCGGCTCTCGACGCTGCAAGACCGAGCGCGTTCGCCTCGGAATAGCCCTCGGCGGAAAGCACGGCCCTGAACCTGCGGCGGAGCTCTCTGTCCTCGATGAAGATATGCGAGATCTGCAAGCCTGCAAGATTGAAGCTCTTGCTCGGAGCTGTGCAGACGATCGCCCTGTCACGCAGCTGAGGACAGGCGTTTGTAAAAACCGTGTGCCTGTGACCGCTTCTTACAAAGTCGCTGTGTATCTCGTCGGAGATCACGAGCACCCCGTGGCGGCCGCAGATCTCGCCTACGGTCTTCAGCTCCTGCTCTGTCCAGACTCTGCCGACAGGATTGTGCGGCGAACAGAGCACGAACAGCCTGACATTGTTTTCCTTTATCTTGTTTTCAAAGTCCTCGAAGTCGATCGTGTATCTCCCGTCCCGATAAACAAGCTCGTTTTTGACAAGGCGCCTGTTGTTTTCGGTCACGGCCGAGAAAAACGGATAGTAGACCGGCGGCTGCACGATCACTGCATCGCCCTCGTCCGTGAAAGCTCTGATCGCGGCCGAGATCGCAAAGACCACCCCCGGCGTGATGACGGCGCTGTGCCTGTCCGGGCGGTAGCCAAAGTGGCCGTCATACCAGCTCAGCACCGCCTCCCAGTAATCCGCCTTCGGCACTGTGTAGCCGAAGATGCCGTGATCCGCGGCTCGGCGTATCGCCTCCGTGATCTCGGGAGCAGTGGGAAGATCCATGTCTGCGACCCAGAGGGGCAGCACATCCTCGGGATAGCCGCGCTCGGCCTTGAAATCGTGTTTCAGGCAGGACGTCCCCCTCCTGTCGATAACTGTATCAAAATCGTATCTGTCCAAAAATTATCCCTCCAATGCCTGAGTGATGTCCCTGATGAGGTCGTCGGAGTTTTCAAGCCCGACCGAGATGCGCAGCAGCGTCCCGTCGATGCCGAGCTTGTCCTTCAGCTGCTGCGGAACGTCGGAATGTGTCTGGACGAGCGGATAGGTCACAAGGCTCTCGGTGCCGCCGAGGCTTTCGGCAAAGGTGAAAAGCCTGACCCTGTGCAGCACGCCGAGCGCTGTCTCGGGGGTGTCGGTGTGCAGCGAGATCATGCTGCCGAAGCCGCTTGCCTGCGACAGGTTCAGTTCATACCCCTTGTGCGCTGCAAGCCCTGCGTAGCAGACGTCCCTTACCCTTGGGTGCCCGTTCAGCACCTCCGCCAGCGCAAGTGCGTTTTCCTGCTGGCGCTCCATTCTTACCGCAAGCGTCTTGATGCCCCTCTCCACAAGAAAGCTGTCAAAGGGAGAGAGCGAAGCGCCCGTGGTCTTTGCCAGCAGCCGCAGCTCCTCCGCGAGCCTGTCATCGTTAAGGCAGATAAATCCTGCAACGGTGTCGTTGTGGCCTGAGAGGAACTTGCTCGCGCTGTGGATAACTATATCTGCGCCAAGCAGCAGCGGATTCTGGAATCTCGGCGAGAGGAACGTGTTGTCCACCGCAAGCAGAGCGCCCCTGCTGTGCGCGAGCTCGGCGGCTCTGCGAATATCGGTAATGTGCATCATCGGGTTTGTGGGCGTTTCAAGATATACCGCCTTTGTCTCCGGCCTTATTGCCGCCGCAAGCTCGTCAGGGTCCGAGGTATCGGCATAGGTGATGCCCACGCCGTTCTTTTCGCTCACAAGCCTGTGCAGGCGGAACACGCCCCCGTAAAGATCCTCTGAACAGACGACGTGGTCTCCCCTGCCGAAAAGCTCAAAGAAGCAGCTTATCGCCGCCATTCCCGACGAGAACCCTATCGCGTGGCGCGCCGACTCTACAGCCGCCACCGCTTCCTCGGTGTGCGTCCGGGTCGGATTCGATTCCCTTGTGTAGTCAAAGCCGCTGCCGTTGTGGCCTGTCTCGATGTGAGAAAAGGTCGCCGTCTGGTAGATCGGGAAGCTTACGGCGCGGAAGGCATCGTTCAGCCTTGAATCCTCCCTGCCGTGTATACATCGGGTCTCAAACGCTCTGCTCATCGTGATCTCTCCTTTACCAAAAAGGCGCCGTGACAGCGCCTCTTTTTTCAATCTATGATATATCCTGTGCCGTCAAGGCGCTCTCTGCCGTGAGGCTTCTTCCAGCTCTCGATCTCGGGGCCCTTCGGTATAATGCTGTAAATATTATCTATCTGGCAGTCAAGGTGGTAGTGCTTCTTGATAGCATCAAAATCCGTGGTGCCGCCGAAGGCATCTATAGAGTAAAGATCTCTTGCATAAGCCCAGAGGTTCTTGTAGTCGCGGATCCTGTTGCGATCCACCCTGAAAGCGTTGTAGTACGCGCAGTCAAAACGCGCGAGCGTAACGTAAAGCCTTACGTCCGATTCGGTGATCTTGTCGCCGAAGAGGTATCTTCTGTTCTCGAGCCGCTCCTCAAGCCAGTCGAGGCGCTTGAATACGGTATCGTAGGCCTCCTCATAGGCCTGCTGGCTCTTGGCGAAGCCTGCTCTGTAAACGCCGTTGTTCACCTCGTGATAGATGATCTCGTTGAGTGCATCTATGTCCTCTCTCAGCTCCTCGGGATAGAGGTCGGGAGCGCCGGGCTTGTGGAACTTTTTGAACTTTGTCTCGTAGTAGAGCGTGAGGTTCCAGTAGTCGTTGTTCACGACCTTTTTTGTGGTCACATCCACCAGCGCAGGGACCGTTGCACGCCTGTCGTAATCCGGGTCTGCATTCAGGTAAAGCTCGTTGAGATACTTTACTCCGAGGACAGGGTCACGGCCGTCGGGGTCGAGGCTGAAAGCCCAGTCGCCCTTGTTGTCCTCGGGGCGCTTGGGATCAAGCGTTCCAAGGCTTATAACGTCCTCGAGCCCCAGCAGCTTGCGGACGATGACCGAGCGGTGAGCCCACGGGCAGACAGGCGCCCAGATGAGCCTGTATCTCCCTGCCTCAACCGGAAGCTCGCCCTCGCCGTCGCCGAAGGGTGTGGTGAAGCGTATCTTCTGGCGTGTGTAGCGTCCGACCTTGTCGTATCTGTCCTTTGAGTGCAGCCAGTCATCTCTGACTCTTTGATTCATATATATCACTTCCTAACTGTCATAATCGGGGTTGCCGAAGCGGTAGCCCTCGGGCAGGAGAAAATCCATCTCCTCCATCTGTTTTATCCGTTCGGCGCCGCCCGAAAAAAGCACAAAGCCTGTTTTCTGGCGGCGGAAGCCGAACTTCTCGTACATCGCAACGGTCTGCGGATGGGTGTAAAGTATCACCGTCTGTCCCTCGACCTGCTTGAGTATCGACTCTATCAGCAGTCTTCCGAGCTGCCTGCCGTGGTATCCTTCATTAAGGGCGATGTTGTATATCGCCGCCTGACACAGCCCGTCGGAAAGGGCTCTGCCGCAGCCGATAAGCCTGTCGTCATCGTAAATGAACGCGACGACCGCGCTGTTTTTGAAAACCTGCTCCTGCTCCTCTGCCGAGAAATGACTCAGCCCGTAGAAGCTTAGCAGATCGGCCACGGCCTGCCAGTCAACATTTTCCTTGTCGGTCTTGACCCGTATGCTCATCAGGCATACTCCCTTTCGCGGTCATGCGGCTGCTCCCAGATCGAAAGATCGGGCCCCTTCGACAGTATCCCGAAGGTGTTGCGCGAGGGGTTCAGCAGGTATCCGCGCTTTATCCCGTCAAAGCTCGTGGTGTTTCTGAACGCAGGTATCTGATACAGCTCCTTCGCGTAGTTCCAGAGGTTCGGGAAGTCGATGAGCTTGTTGCGGTTCACCTTGAACTGAAGATTATACGCCGCATCGAATCTCACAAGCGTTACCCAGAGGCGTATGTCCGCATCGGTGAGCCTGTCGCCTAAGAGGTATCTCGAATGAGAGAGCCTCTCCTCAAGCTCGTCGAGCCTTGCAAAGAGCGTGTCGTAGGCCGCTTCATACGCCTGCTGCGACCTTGCGAAGCCTGCCTTGTAAACGCCGTTGTTCACATCGTTGAAGATGATCTCGTTCAGGGCGTCGATCTCGCCGCGGAGCTCCTCGGGATAGAGGTCGGGTGCGCCGGGCTTATGGAACCTTTTCCACTCAACCTCAAAGTAGTTTGAGAGCCTGTGATAATCGTTCTGCACCACCTTGCCGGTGGTAAGGTCTATAACAGCAGGGACAGTCGCCCTGCCCTTGTAGTCCGGATCCGTTGCGAGATATACATCGTCAAGGCTCTCCACCCCGAGCACAGGGTCAACGCCGCCTTCATAGTCGGAGAATATCCAGCCGCGCTCTGTCCTTATCGGGTAGGTGATGCCTGTGCTGATGACCTCGTCAAGTCCGAGCAGCGAAAGCACTATCCGCTGCCTGTGCGCCCAGGGGCAGACAGGCGAAACTATCAGCCTGTATCTGCCGGCTTCTACGGGCAGCTTCCCCTCGCCCTCCCCGAAGGGAGTGGTGAAAAGGTTCTGCTGTCTGTGGAAGGCGCCTGTCTCTTTGTCTATCTCGGGAGCGAGCTGCTCCTCCAAAACTCTTTTGATCTCAGCCATTCTCCTCACCTCAGTTCAGCGTCTTTTCGTACTGCGAGGCATCGGGAGCAGTGTCAAAGCCGAATACCTCCTCGCCGTACTTGGTGAGCGTGCCGTCATCGCGGAGCTCCTTGAGCACAGCGTTTATCTCCTGACGGAGCGCATCGTTCTCCTTCGAGAACAGGAAGTAAGTCCACGAGTTTTCTGCGATCGTCTTTGCCTCCTCGGGCGGAACGTCTACCGCCACAAGGCCGTAGCTGTAGTTCTTCTCGTACTCAACGGCCATTGCCTTGTCCATGATCGTGAACTCAACGGTGCCGTCATATACCTCCTGCGCAATGTTGGTGCCCTGCTCAACGTATTCTACCTTGATCGCCTTGTCGGGGTTCTTTTCGTTCCAAGCCTCGACGGCGTTGGTAACGGAGATGCCTGCGGTTCCGTGGAAGCTCTTGCCAGCTGCGTCCTCAAACGACTTTACAGAGCCGTCCTTGGTGAGGAACACATAGCTCACGGTATCATAGGGGTAGGAGTAGAGATAGGTCTCGGCTCTCTCGGCGTTGTAGGAAAAGTTGTTGACGCCGATGTCGTAAAGCCCCGACTGAACTCCCGTAAACACGGAGCCGATGTCGGTCACGACGATCTCGAGCTCGTACTGCGGCAGCCTGTTGAAGACCTCCTTCAGCACCTTGAAGTCGTAGCCCGTGACGGTGCCGTCCTCTTCTACTACGATATAGGGCGAGGGCGAGCCGAGCGTCGCGGCCTTGATCGTCTTTACGTCTGTCTTTTTATCTCCCGAGCCGGAGCTGTCGGAGGAGCCGCAGCCTGCAAGCAGGACGGAAGCGGCGGTTAGTACGGATAAAACAAAGCTTTT
>CAMNBY010000194.1 GCA_946533615.1 uncultured Clostridia bacterium | reverse complement strand
ATAATAACGCAAACTCATATTACTATACAGATCCCGAGCGCACTGTAAAAGGCACCAGAGAGCTTTCGGAGATCAAGATCAATTATGACGGCACTATCGACGCTAAGTATACGGACGGAACACCTGTTACCCTGTATTGTCCTGTTGGTTATACCTATAAGGTAGAGGCTGTAGGCAGCTATTCTGGCGGCACCGTAGTGCTCAAGCTCGTCGAGAGAAATGTCGGCGATTACAACATTAAAAAAGCAACGCCCCTTGCCTCTGTTCCCGTTGACGCAGGCGAGTACGTTGTAAGAGCTACTATCCACGACACCACGGGCAACTTTGCAGATGTTGTCAAGTATGATAACTTCGAGATCACGCCCAAGCCGGTGAGCATTAGTCTTACCAATACCAATATGACCTACACGGTTCAGCCGCTTGAAACGTTTGAGAACAACATCAGCAGCAGCGTTACCTCCCAGCTCTACACAAGAGACGGCCTTAACAAGGACGACCTCGCCATGCTTGTTGACAGCGAGGGCAACACTGTAACAGACCTTTATCCCGCAGTAGGCGAGTACACCTATGTGCTTTCCAATGATGCAAATCACTGCAAGAACTACGCCTTCTCCTTCGTGACCGACAAGGTGACAGTTTCTCCGTTCTCTTTCAGAGAAATTGGCAGCGGTATACTTGTGTTCGATAGTAATTACACCAATATTCCTTACCGGTATAACGGCAGCGCTCAGTCACCCGCAATTACAATAATAAACACCCACCTGCCCACTCCCGATGCAACAGTGAATACTGAACTTGTAAAGGACGTAGACTATACCGTTACCTACGAGAAGTTTGACGGCACTAACTACGTTGCTATCGAGGGAACACCCATCGAGGCAGGCTCGTACAGGCTGGTATCTACCGGTATCGGCAACTACAAGGACACCCGTGTCCTGCCGTTCGAGATCGCGCCCTTTGATATCAGCAATGAAAAAGGCGCAAAGGTCCTTGATTTACCGACCTCCGCTGCCTACACGGGCTATGCCATCGTGCCTTCGTTCGCGGTTGCGGCTGACCTTGACTACGAAACAGAGCTCGAAGTAAGCTTCGAGACTATCATTACAAAGGACAAGGACTACACCGTTGAATACTACAAGGGCGGCGAAAAGGTCGATGAGATCAAGGAAGTCGGAGAATACAAGATCAGGATCAGCGGCATCGGCAACTACAAGAAATACATCGAGCTGCCCTTTGAGGTAACAGCGGCCGCACTCACCGCCGAGGATTTCGTTATCACGCCCAAGGAGATCATCTATGACGGCAAGCCCGTTGACAGCACCGACTTTGAGATCACAGCCAAGGACGGCGCGAAAAAGGAGCTTGCACAGGCATTCCTTGCAGCGAACCCCGCTTTCAAGGTAATTCCCGACATGAGCGTAATTGCTCAGGAGTCCAGACAGGTCAACGCCAATACTAACATTGAGGATTTCGGTATACACTTCGGACAGCAGCTCATTTCGAATGTTTCCTATTCTATCTCTGATGAAACGAAAGCAAAGCCTATGAGCATCAACCTGCTTAATGGCGACAGCTTTGAGCGTGTGATAACACATGTTGAGGTCGCATACAATGACCACAGCATGCTGATAGACTATCTTGATGGTTCTGAGCCCAAAATCGAAATCATCCACTATACAGCAGATAATGTGATTGTGGTCAACAAGGACAGCGAAGGAAAGGTAAGCCTCAACGAGACTCTGCCCGACGATCCGATCCTTGCTCCTACCCGCGCAGGAAGCTACAGCAATAAGATCACCCTTGCTTCCGACAATATCAATTTCCCTGTTGTCACCTTTGAGAATGTAGCGTTCACGATCAACAAGAGACCTGTTACTCTGACCGCAGACGACAAGGAGAGCACCTATCTTGCTACTCCTCCCAAGCTCACTGCTACAGTAGAGGGCGACATCGAGAACAGCGGCCTTGACTGGTCAAGACTGCTTGAGTATGAAACGGTCGTTGACCCGATAACTCCGGTAGGCACTATCGACATCGTAATGCACCCCGACTGGCAGACCAGCGCTTTGTACAACGATTTTGATGACAACTACACGGTCACATTCCACGATGGCACCTACACCGTTAAGCCCTACGATCTTGCTGCGGGTCTTGCCGACAAAAAGGTAACGATCAGCATCGAGCCCACCACCTTCAGCGGCACTCCGATAACCTTCGACCTTAGCAAGGTTACGATCACCGCACCTTACTTCTACAGCGATGAGGATCAGACCTACACTCTTGCTCCCAACACAGACTTTGTATTCTCGGCAGGCAAGAAGAAGGCCTTAAATGCCAACACCTATACCCAGACCTTTGAGGGTCAGGGCAACTTCACAGGCGAGATCGACGGTGAATGGGTAGTAGGCGCAAAGGGTATGAGGATCGATTACAACTTTGGCAACGAAGGCACGAAGACCTATGACGGAAAGCCCATCAGCGTTGACGGCATGTTTACAGCTCTTGAGGACGATCAGGCCGCTGCTGCGGTTGAGGACGTTACCTACACCTACAGGTTCGTTAAGGAAAGCGATTACATCGCAGCGGCAGATGAGATCGTGGCAGCTTATGGCGCAGAAGAACCTGAACAGAAGCTCTTTGAGAGGCTCTTCAAGAAGTTTGAGAGCAGCGAATACGGCACTGCTCCCAAGAACGTTGGCAACTACTTTATCTTCGTAAAGGCAGAAGCCAAGAACTACAACACAGCTTATCAGAGCCACGTTTACAAGATCACTAAGGCAACAGGCGTGACCGTAGTTCCCGAGAAAACGGTTTATGATGTCGAGTACGGCAGCGCTTCAGAAGTGGCCGTGACCTTCAACATTACAGGCCTTGTTGAGGGCGACGCCATCGACCCGATCGTTGTAAAGGCAGACATCAGAGGCAAGAAGGTCGCCGACGCTGCTACAGTTGTTACACCTCAGTACACTGCGGAGCAGGAGGCTATCCTTGGTAACTATGACTTCACCACCACAGTCGCACAGGTGAAGATCGTTCGGCAGTCCCTCAAGAAGGCAACTGTTACCGTGAACAAGAAGTACCTGCCCGCAGGCGGCAAGGTTTCCTTCGCCAAGGAAGACATCACCGTCACCGACAAGTACGGCAACACCGTTGACCCCGAAGAGTACATCTATGACCCCGAGATCCTGAATAAGCCCGGCACATACGAGGTTCTTATAGAAGCCGCAGGAAACGGAAACTATATGGATTTCGCCGCAGGCGAGGGCGAGATTGTAGAGGCTCCGAGCTTTGAAATAGTAACTCACCAATCTGCTGTAGAAGATAATCAGATAAAGTTTGTAGTACACTATAGCGATATGACTATCCCCGATGCAACTTATGGTGTTCTTGCTTACAGAAAGAGTAGCCCGCTTACCGATCCTCTCACCTTAAATACCGCAGGTATTGAAAATGCTAAGTTCACATATTCTATTAACATTTTCAGAGCGAAAGACAATGGCTATGGCGTAACCGTAAGACCTTACATCAAGGTTGGAAACGAAGTCATTTATGGCAAGCAGCTAACTATTAATTATAATGATCTTATAGCTGCAGAAGCGGTGTCTGAACCTTATTCATCGATTACCGTTGATCAGAAGTTTGATGACAATGGTCAGATTCAGTTTGTTTCACACTTCGTATATAAAGGAACTCAGGATGCAAAGTATGGTGTTCTTGCATACAGAAAAGATACAGCAATAGCAGAACCGATAACGAAGGACACCGTAGGTGTAGAAAATGCTAAATTCGATTATTCAGATGTTATCTTCCGTGCGAAGGATAACGGTAATGGCGTAATTCTGAGACCTTATATAATCGTCGATGGAGAATACTTATATGGTAAACAGATAAAAGTATTCCATAAGGATTATTAAAAAATGAGGTGATTAAAAGTGGAGCAATATACAAACATTGAATATGAAATCATTTTCTTTGATTCGGAAGATGTAATAACCGATTCAACCTGTGTGGGTCAGACAGGAGAAGGAGATTGTCCTTTCGTCAGCTAACCCCCCAGCAGGCAGCCTAACGGCTGCCTGCTTTTTTGTCTTCGGGAGGGAATGCCGAGGGCTGGGGGCGGGTTTTCAAAAAAATTAACATTTTCTGCACCCTCGCGGACATTGGCGGGGTATTACTATCGAAAGCATTATATTTCTGACGGAGGTAAACATCATGCCGATCAAATATCAGGATTATTTACAGAAGGACGCAAACGGAACAGGCTTTTCTGCTGAGGAAAAGCGGTTTATCAGCGAGTTCTCCGAGAAGCTCTATAGCCTTTCGTTCCCGATGATCCACGGGGCTCAGGGCGACCTCGAGGCCATAAACCCCAACCCAAGGATCTACGGGGCAGGTCTGCTGATAGAAAACGCCACCATACAGACAAATTCCATCGGGGCGTCAAATATCGACGAGGGTTCGTGGGACGAGATCGTTGGCGACATCGACCGCATGGGCGAGACCTTTGAAGAGGACGGCGTGCTCGACCATGTAATCGAGGAGGGCACCAAGGCTCACGGCGAGATCTTCGAGGACGACCTTTTCAGGTATTTCAGGCTGGTAAACTCGACCCTTGAGATGAGCATGGACGTTGAA
This sequence comes from uncultured Clostridia bacterium, assembly GCA_946533615.1. Taxonomy (GTDB): domain Bacteria; phylum Bacillota; class Clostridia; order Oscillospirales; family Ruminococcaceae; genus FB2012. Next base: position 9,050 of record CAMNBY010000194.1, on the reverse strand, counting down.
GGCCTGTACAGCCAGCGCCACCCGAACCCCGAGCTCGAGCCCAACACCTACGGCCTTGTCGGCGAGGAAAGAGACTTCATGCGCGATTTTTCGCAGAAGCTCACAAACGTCGGCGAAAGGCTGGCTCAGGTAGACAGCCAGAACACCCTGCTTGCCTCGAACGCCCTTAGCACCCAGTCGCTTGTGGCTGCAAACCTCAGCCGCACAGCCGAGCAGATCAGACGCGCCGATACCGAGAACGACAGAAGCCTCCAGAACGACCTCGCAGGCTCGCTGGATAACTATTTCACCTCTCCCGAAGTGATGAAGAACATCATCGCCGAGGGCACAAAGGGCGACGCCCCCGAGTTCGGCAAGAATGGCGAGGAGTTCATCAAGTTCGTTGAGATACAGGGCAAGGCCTTCGGTATCCAGCGCGATATGGAGCAGGTGCGCAGCACCGTTGACCAGGCTGTCAAGGCCGCCGAGGAGGACAGAGTCAGGGAGCAGGAGGAGCAGCAGAGACAGCGCGAGGAGCAGGAGAGACAGCACCGCGAGCTGGAAGAGCGCAGATCTCAGGCTCAGGTTGACGCCGCAAATGCCGCCAAGGCTCTCGCAGACAGCGTAAGAGCCGCCGAGAACGAGCGCCTTACAAGAGAGTTCAACGAGCGCCAGCAGCAGATCGAAAGGGAAAAGGCGGATATCCAGCGCCAGATCAACGAGCTGGACGAGGAGATCAGCGGCTACGAGAACGCTCGCTCCGTTCCCAAGGCAGGCGGGGAGATCATTAAGGAAGAACCAGAGAAGATCGACAATATCATAAACATAGAACCCGAGCAGGAGATCAATAATATAATCGGCGACGACCTCCCGCTGGATAACAGCTTCATCGAGCAGCCCAAGGAAGAGGTCAAGGAGCAGCCAAAGGAAGAGATCAAGGAGCAGCCCAAGAAGGCGGCCAAGGCGCCCAAGCAGCCGCCCTTTGAAAGGGAGCTTGAAAGGGTAAAAGAGAGAGAGCAAAAAATGGCCGCCACCTTCGGCAAGGACGCAAAGCTCGAGGGCAGCAAGGACGACCTGTCCAAGTTCGACTCCGATGCCGCGGACAAGTTCAACAGCATTCAGCTGAAGGAACCCGCAGGCGTGAAGAATCACGCCGAGGACATTGTAATGCTGACCAGCATCGGCGCCACTCTCAATGCCGAGGATAACCAACTCGATCGTGTCATCTCGTCCTCAAGCAACTTTGACGATACTCAGTTAAGCTTCAATCAGACCTATATCCTTGAAAATATCCCGGCTAACGACCAAAGAAAGAGACCGTACTCGGATATTATGCTGAACTCCCGTCAGAAGGCCGCCAACGCACTGAACGGTTTTGACAAGGATCCCACAGCTGCCGTAAAGTACGTCAAGACTGCCGTACAGGTGACTAAGGACGGCTTTATCAGCACATTGTCCACCAGAGATATCCAGGATCCCAAGAAGGAGCTTTACGGATATATCACGAATCTGATGGACGACCCCGAGCTGGATCAGAAGTTCGGTATCACGGCGATGCTCAACGAGAAGGAGCAGACAAAGATCCGCTCGAACGCTGTGATGATAAATGCCCACAAGCAGTTCGCTGAAAACGCCGACAAGCTGACCAAGGAAAACGCTGCCGACCGCAGTGCAGTGGTCAAGAACACTATCCTCAATGCCTGCCTGATGAATGCCGTTTCCGTGAAGGACGATTTCACAAAGGCGATAGACGAGAAGTTAGAGGGCATTGCCGACAAGTACGCCAAGTATGAAAATGTCAGCAGCGGCAAGAAGCTGATGAGCGAATTCCGCAAGAAAGCCATCAAGGGCGGCCAGCGCACAAAATTCCACAAGTTGGGCTACGGCTTCGGCGCAGAGCTTGCAAAGAAAGGCTACGAGTTCGAGTTATTCACTGCCGATCAGGCGATCATCGGCACCAAGGGCGGAGTTGAAGAGCTCTCGGCTAAGCTGTCCGAGCAGATCGAGAACAGCGACCTCTACAAGAAGATGATGGAGGCCAAGACCCCCGAGGAGATGCAGAACCACCTCGAGGAACTGAAAGACAAGCGCTTCACGGACTTTGGCGTTGCTGTTGATCCTGCCCGCAAGAACGCGCTTATGAGCGAGACCCCGAAGATCGACGCGATAACCAAGGACTTCGAGGACACGCTTGAAAAAGAGTTCTGCAAGGACATGACCTTGCAGGCCATCGAGGAAGCCGAGGCGGAGCTCAGCTCCTGGAGGATCGGTCACTCCAACTCCAAGGAGTATAACACCCTGCGGACTTCGCTTACCGAGCTCAAGGCCGTTGTTCAGGCCGCTCCCGACGGCCCGACCCTTGCAGCCAATATGGATTTCAAGAACAAGCTGCTCACCGCTTATCAGGCCAGCGTTGACTATCAGGACAAGAACCGCGACAAGCACGGCATCGCCTACGACGACTACGACACTATCCCCGACTCGAAGCTTGGCGGCCCGCGTTTCAGGGGCGCACGCATCATCGAGAAGTTCGCCGAGAAGCACTTCGTTACCGAGGACGTTGCACAGAAGAAGGCGCTCAGAGACGAGAAGGAGGCTGTCCTCAGGGAGTCTGCCACCAGTATCAGGAATATCATGAGCAATCCCGCCTACCGCAATATGACCGCGTTAGATCAGAAGGAAGCTATCAGGCTCCATGTTGTAAAGATGTTCACCGCGACTGCGATGGAAAAGGCAAACAGCGAGCTCAACGAAGTCGGCGACCCGAGATATAATGCCGAACAGTTCAGAGATGATCTGAACGACAGCGTTGCGGGCATAGCGCAGAGAGAAGACGTTGATGCGATGTTCCGAGATCCCTCGATCTCCGCACAGAAGATCGCGGATGCCGCACTCAACAAGCACGGCAGAGGCCTTTCGGAAATCATGCGGAAGTCCTTCGCCAAAATAAAGAACAACGCTGCCAACCGCGGCCCGAGAGAGGCCGAGCGCAACCGCAGCAACGACGGCCCGAATTTCAATAAGTGATCTAAAATAGTTTTGTTCCGGACACTTCTGCTGTATCACGGCAGGAGTGTCTTTTTGTCATACAGCGCAGCTGTTATTTTTTGTAACAGCGCACCCTGCCTGCCCTGCGCGGTATATTTTACAGAAAGCAAAAACCACCGCAGATACGATAAGCAGGAGGAAAACACAATGCCAAGCTTTTTAGGATCCGTAGACCAGAGAACAAGAGATACGATCAAATATGCCCGTAAGACCTACAAGGAGGCCGCCCTCCGTCAGGAGTACGGCGCCGTTGCCGCCGCAGGCTACCTGACGATGGAGCTGAACAAGGGCACCGTCAAGCCCGAGCAGATCACGAAATAATATTTCGACACCATCTCCGAAAAGATCGTCAGATCGGCAGATATGGGCGAGATGCTCAGGCTCAACACCGACAAGACCCTCTTTGACCACGCCGCCAAGGAGCAGGGCCGCGAGCTCTGGAACGACTTCTCGAAGGCTCACGCCGTCCGCAATGTGAGCAAGCCCCGTTCAAATCAGGGCAGCATCATCGGCACTGACCTCAACAAGAGCGGCAATACGATCAACAATAATAACAATATCAACAACAAGTAATGCAAACTGCTGCGCAGCCGTGACAAGCTGAGCAGCAGTTTTTGTCGCTTCGCGGGCGACCATTTCCGTGATGCTTCCTGCTATAATGTAGTTGTAAGGAAAAAACACAAGGGCACAGCCCAAAAGCATGGAGGTATAATTATGAAAAAGACAAACAACATCACCGAGATCGTATTCATTCTGGACGCAAGCGGCTCAATGTCTCCGCTCAGAGCCGACACCATCGGCGGTTTCAACACAATGCTCTCCGAGCAGAAGCAGAACGCCGACAAGGCCTATGTTTCCACCGTAATGTTCTCCGACAGCTCGAAGGTCGTACACGACCGCAGGGACATCTCCGAGATCCCCGAGCTGACCGCAGCAGACTACGCGCCCATGGGCTGCACAGCCCTCTATGACGCCGTTGGCTCGGCCATCAAGCATATCTCTAACATTCACAAGTACGCCCGCTCCGAGGACGTCCCGCAGAAGACCCTTTTCATCATCACCACCGACGGCATGGAAAACGCAAGCCGCACCTACAAAGCCGCCGACGTCAGGAAGATGATCTCCGAGAAGGAGAAGAAGGGCTGGGAGTTCATTTTCATCGGGGCGAACATCGACGCCGCCGTCGCAGCCTCGGACATCGGTATCCGCGAGGAAAGAGCGGTCAACTATCACGCCGACGCAAAGGGCACATCGGTCCTGTTCAGCGCAGTGAACAAGGCCGTAGGCAGCGCACGCCGCTGTGCCGAAGCTCCGATGGACAGCGCATGGCGCCGCGAGCTTGACGAGGACATGGAAAACCGATAAACGCAAAAACACTTCTGCCGTGATACGGCAGAAGTGTTTGAATATAAGCTTATTTATGATAGCTGAGTTCCCGCCTCAGAATAGGCCCGAGATATTGCCCATGCTGTCAACATCTATCTTTGTGGCAGCAGGGACCTTGGGCAGGCCGGGCATGGTCATGATGTCGCCCGTGTAAACGACCGCGAAGCCTGCGCCTGCGGACATCTTGACGTCGCGGACGGTGATCTCGAAGTTCTCGGGCTTGCCAAGCTTAGCAGGGTCGTCAGAGAGGGAGTACTGGGTCTTTGCCACGCAGACGGGAGTCTCGCCGAAGCCGAGCGCCTCGATCTCCTTGATCGACTTCTCGGCCTGAGCCGTGAAAACAACGCCGTCGGCGCGGTAGATCTCGCGTGCGATAATGCCGATCTTTTCCTTGATAGGCAGCTTTTCGTCATAGAGGGGCTTGTAGTTCGAGGGCGTGGACTCGATGGTGTCGCAGACCTTCTGAGCAAGGTCGCGGCCGCCTTCGCCGCCCTTTGCAAAGATCTCGGCCAGCGAGTACCTGACGCCCATCTCCTCGCAGGTGCGTGCGATGACTGCGATCTCGGCATCGGTGTCCGACTCGAAGCGGTTGATCGCAACGACCACGGGCACGCCGAACTTGTGCATATTCTCGATATGTGTTTTCAGGTTCACGATGCCCTTTTCAAGCGCCGCAACGTTCTCCTCCTTGAGGTCGGTCTTCGGAACGCCGCCGTTGTACTTGAGGGCGCGGATAGTAGCGACCAGTACCACGCAGCTCGGCTTGAGCCCTGCAAAGCGGCACTTGATGTCAAAGAATTTCTCGGCGCCGAGATCGGAGCCGAAGCCTGCCTCGGTGATCGTGTAGTCTGCGAGCTTGAGTCCCAGCTTAGTAGCCCTCACGGAGTTGCAGCCGTGGGCGATGTTTGCAAAGGGGCCGCCGTGCATGATCGCTGGTGTGTTTTCGAGCGTCTGCACAAGGTTGGGCTTCAGGGCGTCCTTCAGCAGGGCGGCCATTGCTCCGCAGGCGCCGATGTCCTTGGCGAACACGGGCTTGTTGTCATAGGTGTATGCCACCAGTATGCGCTCCAGCCTTGCTTTCAGGTCGTCAAGATCGGCGGCAAGGCAAAGGATAGCCATGATCTCGGACGCAACGGTGATCTGGAAGCCGTCCTCGCGGGGAATGCCGTTGACCTTGGAGCCGAGGCCGACGATCGTGTTTCTCAGGGCGCGGTCGTTCATGTCAAGGCAGCGCTTGAAAAGTATCCGCCTCTGGTCGATGCCGAGGGGGTTGCCCTGATGCATGGAGTTGTCTATCATCGCGCAGAGCAGGTTGTTTGCGGCAGTGATAGCGTGCATATCGCCTGTAAAGTGCAGGTTGATGTCCTCCATCGGCACTACCTGAGCGTAGCCGCCGCCTGCGGCACCGCCCTTGATGCCGAACACAGGGCCGAGCGAGGGCTCGCGCAGGGCAAGGATCGCTTTTTTGCCGATCTTAGCCATGCTCTGTGCAAGGCCGACGGAAACGGTGGTCTTGCCTTCGCCCGCGGGTGTGGGGTTGATAGCTGTGACAAGTATCAGCTTGCCGTCGGGTCTGTCGGCGGTCTTTCTGAAAAGCTCCTCGGAGAGCTTTGCCTTGTAGTGTCCGTAGGGCTCGATGTCATCGGCCTCGATGCCGAGCTCCTCTGCTATCTCATAGATCTTCTTCATTTTCGCCTGCTGGGCGATCTCGATGTCGGTAAGCATGGAACGCACCTCTTTCGTGGATTTTATGAGTTTATTATATCACATTATCTTGCAGTAGTCAATTATAACAATTCACAATTCACAATTCACAATGCACAATGCACATTTTAGTCGGGCAAAACAAAAAATCCCACAGGAGGTCCTGTGGGATTTTTATCATTTTTACCGGATCCTTCCGATCGCCGCCGTATCGCGGAGAGATCTCTCGCACCGCACAGCGGTAAGCGGCTTAAACTACAGCGCCGTTGTTCGGGCGGGGAGCCTTCGGCTTGTCGGACTTTTTCTTGCCGGGCTTGGAAGGGTTCTGCTTCTCGCGCTTCTTGTCGGCGTGGTTCTGCCAGAGCACCCACAGCGTAGGAGCAATAAGGTTCGAGGAGTAAACACCTGCCAGCATACCGATGATGAGCGGGAACGCGAAGCTGATGATCGAGCTTACGCCCCAGATGGTGCAGACTATGCAAACGATAGCCATTGCAAGCACCGTGGTGACGGTGGTGTGTATCGAACGTCCGAGTGTCTGCGAGATTGACATATTGACCATCTCGTCCAGCGAGTACTTCCTGCCGTGGATCTTTCTGTTCTCACGGATACGGTCGTAAACGATGATCGTCGCGTTTATGGAGTATCCGAGGATCGTCAGCAGCACCGCCATGAAGTTTGCGTTGATGTCGAAGCGGCAAACAACGAAGGTGCCGTATACCATGCACATATCGTGTACCAGCGCCAGCACGGAGAACAGACCCGCCGACAGACCGCCGATCTTGCGGAAGCGGAAGCCGATGTAGATGACCGTGATTATCATTGCGAACACGCAGGCCACAAGGCACTTGAAGAAGAACTCGGTACCGTTTGAGGCCGCAACGTCGGTGCTTTCAAGCACTTCGATCTTGTTGTCGGGGAACTGGTTCTGCATCGCGTCGGCCAGCTGCTGCTGCTTGTCTCCGTTGATGCCCTCGTCAGAGGAGAAGGAGAGCTTCAGAGTGGGCTTGCCCGATGCGAAATCCTCGCCCGTGGTGACGGTCGCTGTCTCGCCGATGGTGTCGGAAACGACCTTGGAAACAGCGTCTGTATCAATAGAATCCTCGTAGGTGTAGCTTATGATCGTACCGCCCTTGAACTCTATAGCGACGTTCAGTCCGATAACGATGGTCAGCGCCGTAAACAGCGCGATCAGTCCGCAGGAGATCGAGTAGTAGATCTTTTTGTGACCTGTAACGTTCAGCACGCGGGACTTCTTTTCCTTCATCTTCTCGCGGCCCTCGTCGCTGTTGGGAACGCCGTACCAGCTGCGCTTCTTGAAGCTCTTGAAGCGCGAGAGGGACGAGAGCATGAGTCTCGAGCAGAAGATACCGAACACGAAGTTCAGGATAATGCCGACCAGCAGCGTGTAGCCGAGGGAGTAGATCGTACCCGCGGTGGCTGCGCCGAAGGAGGCAAATATAGGCTTGAGCAGTGTTCCGAAGATGCTGTCGGTGGGTCCGAACGCGCCCATCAGGATAACCGCAACGAATACTACTGTGATATTACCGTCGAACACGGCGCTCCATGCACGCTTATAGCCTGTTTCGATAGCGCCTGCGAGGGTCTTGCCGTTGAGCAGCTCTTCCTTGATACGCTCGGCGGTGATAACGTTCGCGTCAACGCCCATGCCGACCGCAAGTATGATACCCGCGATACCGGGGATAGTGAGCGTGAAGCTGTCGATGTTTCCGAAGAAGCCCGAAATGCAGGCCACGGAGCCTATTACCTGGCCGAGCAGTGCGATAGAAGCCACAAAGCCGGGCAGGCGGTAGATTATCATCATATAGATGCAGATGCAGACGAAGGCGATAACGCCTGCGATGAGCATTGCGTCTCTTGCGCCCGAACCGAGGGTCGCGGAGATAATGTTTGTGCTGGTGGTCTCGAGCTTGAAGGGCAGCGAGCCCGCGTTGATCTTATCGGCGAGGGCCTTTGCCTCTTCGTAAGTGAAGTCGCCGCTGATCTGTGCGGAGCCGTCGGTGATATGAGCCTGTACTCTCGGTGCCGAGATCATGTCGTCGTCCATCCAGATAGAGATCTGTCCCGCCGAGGGATAAAGCTCTGCGGTAGCCTCGGAGAACTTGGTCTTGCCCTCGTCGTTGAGCTCAAGGCTTACGACGTATGTCACCTGGTTGGTGTCCTTGTCGTTTATCTGGCCTGCGGTGGCCTTTTCAACGTCGGTACCTGTCAGGACAAGGTTGGGGTCATCGTCACCCGTTGCGGCCTCGGTGCCCTTTACAAAGCGCAGGATAGCTGTCTCGCCCAGCTCCTTAACGGCGCTTTCGGGGTCGAAATTCTCTTCTCCTGCCTGCCACGGGAACTCAACTATTACTCTTCCCTTTGAGTAGTCAACATACACCGTGCTGTCGGTGATGTTCAGGCTTACGAGTCGCTGCTCGATCGTGGCCTTTGCCGCGTCCATATCGTCCTCGCTGGCGTCGTAGTCGCCTGCGGGCTCGAAGGTGGCGTTGACGCCGCCCTGGATGTCGATACCCCAGCGGATCTCGTCAGCCCCCTTGATATAGGTCTTAACAGTGTCTCCGAAATAGGTGTGGATCCCGAAGAAGGTCAGATAGCCCAGAGCCAGGATGCACAGCACAACGATGAAGAACACCGGTTTTTTTGCACGTCGCACTTTATTTCCTCCTAATTAAGTATTCTTATGCCGATAAGCCGCAGGATATGCGGACATAAACATTCACTATACTATTATAATTCAACTTCCCCCAAAAGTCAATACCTTTTTTTGATTCACCCACCAATGTTTCAATTCATCGCTTGGCCGCAGTCTCAGCGCCGCCCTCTAAGGACGGTGGGTTTTTTAATTCCCCTACCAGCTTTTAATCGAGCGCTTGGCATAGCCTTGCGAGGCCTCCCCGGAGGGGAGGCGG